>SCSX01000025.1 GCA_004297825.1 Spirochaetota bacterium | reverse complement strand
CCATGTATTCGGGAGGGTTTGCGATCTGGAGCTCGAACAGCTTGACGCGCTCCCCGAGAAGTATGTTTATCTGCTTTTCGATCGAAAGATAGATGGGTGTCGTGAAGGTCTTGTTCCGCTGCAGCGATTTTTCCATCTTGCGCAGCTCTTTGATATCGTTGTCGATCAGCTCGATCCGTTTGAGTACGTGTACGACCTTCATACGGGGCTCCTCTTCCCTTCTTCTGGCGATTGGTGCTGTAAGTTTAAAGGGCGGCGGTGTAAAGTCAATAATCTTCTTGCGGAGGTTCAATTATTTTGCAGGTGCGGCAGTACCGGTAATGCCCCGGGCGTCCCTGCGCCTGTACGCCGATATCGGACCCCCGAAAATACCCGGTAGTATTAAACGCGAGCTTAAAAAATAACCGTCTGGTCCCGTTCCACAGTGAACAGCGTGGTGCAGTAGGGGCACTGGTATCCGCCGCTGCGCCGGACCCGGATGAGCCCCTTGCATTCCGTACACTCGACGATGAGCGGGTTGTCGAAATCCACCTCCGCGCCCTCGGAACCGTCCGCGGGGAGCGTGTCGGGGCGACCCGCCTCGGCATGGGCCTCCCTGCGGGCTTCCGGCGCCGTCGCGCGCGCCGCGGCAGTGGGGACCGCCACGGGCCTTCTCTCCCGGGCGGAACCCTTCTCGGGGATCCCCCTCATCTCGAGCTGCTTTTCCATCGTCTGCACCGCTTCATCCCTCGTGAAGGTGAGCATGATCACCCGCTCGAAGCCGAGCAGGCGATACAGGGTCATGATCTCGGACGAAAGGCCGCATACGATGAAGAACCCGTTCTGCGCGGCGATCTTTTTCTGGATATAGAGCATCACCCCGATCCCCTCGGAGCTCACATAGTTCAGGTTCAGTCCGTCCAGGATAATGAAGTACTTGCCCTTTTCCATGAGCCGGTCGATGTATCCCTCGAAATCAGGGCTGGTGACGGAATCGAGCCCTCCCTTCACCTCGATGATTACGATCTTCCCGCCGGAAATCTCTGTATGGTGGATGAAAAGCATGGCTACCTCTTTTTTACGGGAATCGCATCCCTGATGACGGTCCTGTCGGCGGCGCCCATCCCCTCGCGTCGGAGCGGGGGCGGGCCCGGCCTCGAATAGGTCACGACCCTTTCCAGTGCAGGGGAAACCGACGCGCCGGAGGCGCCCCCCGGTACCCCGGCCCCGGGAAAAGCAGCCCCCGCATGTGCCAAGGCCCCGATCTGTTCCGCGAATACCGGCTGGGCGGCGATCGGCTCTCCCCTGAAGCCCCGGTAGCGGAAATAGACGATGCAGGCGATGAACAGCGACAGTATAAAGGAAAAAATCCCGAGCGCAGCGCCGATAATTACCGATTCCTCAAACTGCGCGAAGATGAGGGTGTAGATGGGCTGCTTGGAGATGATGAGGTTTACCGTTCCCACCGGCCTGTCCCATACGAACACCGCCCTGGTGGCGAGCCAGCCGGGACTGTTTATCTCCGGGTAGAGATACTCCTTGATGTACTGCCGGAGCTGCCTGTCGAAGGGGACCTTCTGGTCCTGGATATTGTAATCGTAAAACTGCGCCTCGCGCGCATTCTGGTTCACGGGCTGAAGGAGCTGCTCCATGTTGTAGCGAAACTCGTCATTGGCGACGTTGCCCTCGACCTGCTGCTCGGCAGCGGCGCTCGAGTGCGCCACGATCCTCCCGTCCGCCAGGATGAAAAATGCCTCTTCGTTTTCGGCATCCGTGAGCCTCACCGAGAAGAGCTTCTTCAGCTCGGCATAATTGTTCATGGGGAAATTGAGTCCGGCGACGTTGGCGAACGCCTCGACTATCGCGGTCGAGTATTTCTTCACGTTCTCCTCGATCTCCGCTGTCCTTGTGCTCACGGTCTGGTAAAAATACCCCCCCGAGATCGCCGCGGAAAGCAGTATCAAAAAGAAAAACATGAGAAAGAATATGCCGAACGGAAAACCCTGTTTTTTCTTTGAAATACCCATTAATTGTTACGCATACCTGTCTGTATAATGATTATCGGAATGTCCATCCTGTTTTTACAGATGTTTTTGCCGATCCGCCCGCGGTGAGACCCGTGTGCGCCCAAATAGTGATTGCCAGGTCCTTTTTTGCGCGCATGGTGCTATAGTTATGACGGCAGGGAAGTTTATCGGCACCAAAGCCCCGGAGGCGCATTCATGGACCCGCACGATGAAATGATAGAAGAATGGGACTGGGACCTCGCCCGCCCCACCGGGCGCGCGGTAGCCCGGAAAACGGCGCACAGGACCGGCATCCCGCACGAGGGCGTGCACATGTGGATCGTACGTACGACGGCCGGGGGGCCCGATATACTCTTCCAGCATCGCGCCCGCACCAAGGAACTTTACCCGGACTGCCTGGACATCACCGTGGGCGGGCATGTGATCTTTGGGCAGAACGAGAACAAGATACAGAAGGAGTCCTGGGAGGAGGTCGGTATCCGCCCGCCCGACGACGAGCTGGTCGACCTTGGCTATTACCGCTACGAGGAAAGGGCGGACGGCCTCTTCCACCGCGAGTTCCAAAGGGTGTACCTGCTGCACGACAACAGAACGCTCGACGGTTACGTATTCCGCGACGGCGAGGTCGAAGGAATATTCGCGGTCCCCGCCGGAAGCGCCGAAGCGCTCATGACCGGGGATTTCAGTTTTGAAATCGAGGGGTTTTCCGCGGGCAGATTCGCGAAAAGGCTCGTTTCACGGAAGGACTTTCATCCGCTCCTGTTCCAGTCACCCATGAAGATCTATATGGACGTCGTGTTCCAGGCGGTGCGGGAACTTTACACCGGCGGAAGCGTTACGGTGCGCATGCCGTCCCCGCGTTAACAGCCAGCCTTGGCGCACGCCCATGAACCTGAGACCTGAAATCACCTACCCCGACGCGCTCCTGCTCCCCGACCCGGCGTTTGTCGATGTCCGCGCCCCGGTCGAGTACGGTCTGGATCACATCCCCGGCGCCGTTAACATCCCCGTGCTCGACGACGGCGAACGCGCGGAGATAGGAACAATGTACAGGATCCACGGGCAGGAAAAGGCCATACTCAAGGGGACGCAAATCGTCGGGGAAAAGCTCTCTTCCATTGTGGAAGAGATAACCCGGATGAAAAACAGGGATATCGTCATCTACTGCTTCCGGGGCGGCATGCGTTCCAGCTCGCTCGTCTCTCTGCTTGACTCGCTTGGAATACCCGTCAGAAAACTTACGGGCGGATACAAGGGTTACAGAAATTGGGTGCGCTCCCGGGTCGAATCCCTGGATATAGTTCCGCCGGTATTCGCCCTGCACGGGCTCACGGGCACGGGCAAAACCCTCATAGTACGCGCGCTTGGGTATGGAATCGACCTTGAGTATTTCGCCGGGCACCGAAGCTCCCTGTTCGGGGGTATAGGGCTCACCGCGAACTCGCAGAAGACGTTCGAGAGCCTGCTCGTGCGCAGGGTGGACGAACTCGCCGCCGCGGGGTGCGCGGTTATCGAGGGCGAATCGCGCAAGATAGGCGACCTTCATGTTCCCGGGCGGATCGTAGAGTATATCGGACACGCTCCCGCGATCCTTATAACCGCGAGCCTCGAACGGCGCGTGGAAATCCTCATGGAAGAATATTCGCGCGGGCTGGACTGCGGGGAGATACTGGGCATTATCCAAACGCTCGAGACCCGTATCGGCCATAATAATGCCGCTCAGCTTCGCTCTTTCTTTGAGGCCGGCCGCCTCGCGGAATTCACGGCGATGGTGCTCGAAAAATACTACGATCCGCTTTACAAATACAGCCTGGACCGGAAGAGCTTTATCGCCCGGGTTGAAAACCGGGTACCGGAGGACGCGGTACGCGAAACGGACGCCGCGATACGGGAATACCTCCGCCCATTAAATTAATTTGCATAGACATATTCTAATTTATTTAATTGCCCGTTTGTTTGTTGACATTTCCATTCGACCGTACTTAATTATTGCATGAGTTTCCAGCCGTGCGTCAAGCAGTGCCAGGCAAGGCACGTGATAATCTATGGAATAAAAAGGAGTGTGTCACCATGAAAAAGCTCGCTATTTGCAGCATCGCGCTCGCAGTCATGCTCGTAAGCTGCGGGGGGGGAACCCAGTACCGCAAGGCGTCCGAGGACAAGGGATCCGGGCAGTGGGGGCCCAAGGAAGTCAAGGCGACCGTATCCAAGATGGTCGGCTCGATGGTGAAGTTTGTCAAGGATGAATGGCAGCAGCCCGCATTCATACAGGTTAAGTCGTTCAAGAACAAGACCTCCGAACATATCGATACCGCCATGATCACGAATGAAATCACCACGAACCTCATCAAAAAGCGCATCAAGTTCGTCGACGACAACCTCACGAAGGACGCGATCGAGCAGATGGAAAAAAACATGACCGGCATGTTCGAGGACAGCGGCGTCACCCCGGGGCAATTAAAATCCCCCAACCTGTACCTCACCGGCGACATTCGCGACAACGTTCGCAACGTGGACGGCAAGCGGCTCCAGTACCTGGTCGTCACCATGCAGCTTTACAATCTCGCCACCCAGGTGATCGAATGGCAGGACCAGAAGGAGTTCCTGAAGGCAACGAGCAAGGACAAGATATCCTTCTGATTTTCCAATAAACTACTGAGGAACGGATGATATGACACGAAAGATACTGGCAGTCGTCGCCGCATGCGTGTTCATGCTGGGCATCGGGTGCACGACTTCCTACGACAAGATGATCAAGAAGTCCGAGGAAAGCTTCTACTTCGGCAAGTACAAGGATGCCGCCAAGTCGCTGCTCCCCGAGGTGAATAAAGAGGGGAAAGACCAGCTCCTCTTCATGATGGAGTGCGGGCTTATGCTTCATGCGGCCGGCGATTATCCGAACAGCAACAAGGTCCTGCTCGCGGCATCGGCCCTTTCTGAAAGGATCGCCAAGAGCATAAGCAAGGAAGCGCTTTCCCTGTTCCTGAACGATACGGTCACCAACTACCGCGGCGAGGATTTCGAGGTGGTGCTCGTTCACATGTACCTTGGAATCAATTTTCTCATGTTGAAGGACGCCGATTCGGCGCGTGTCGAGTTTAAAAAGGTTAACGACCTGCTCGCGGAAATCCAGGTGCTTTCGGGCCGGGCCTACAAGCAGAACCTGATGGCGAAATATCTGACCGCGATCGCCTTCGAGCTTATCGGCGACAAGGATAACGACAAGAACGACCAGGAATTCGCGTATATCGAGTACAAGCAGATTGTGCAGCTCGATCCGCGGCTCGCGCTTGTGTACCGCGACCTTCAGCGCATGGCGAAAAAGATCGACTACATGGATGATTACGCCCAGTACCAGGCCCAGTACGGCAAACAGGACGAGATGCCGGAAGACGCGGGCGAGCTTATCATGATCTACGAGTCCGGGCAGGGCGCCATCAAGGCCTCGCGCGGCAGCCTGTTGTCCGACAAGGCGATGGCGGACGGCATACGGATTTCCCTGAACGGGCTCACGCTGCAGCAGGGGGTGACGGCCGCAGCGGTGCTCGCCTCGCTGAAACTGGCGGAAAATCCCATTCCCAAGTTCCAAAAGCGTTCCAACAAGGTGAGCTTTCTCATGATCAACGTCGACGGGAAGGACATCGCGCGCACCTATATGCTGGAAAACATCGAGGACACGGCATTGAAGAACATGGAGGACGATTACACCAAGATGTACTTCAAGGTAGCGGCGGGTGTCGTCACCAAGGCCGTAGCGGCGATCGTGGCCGGATTAGTGGCCAAGAAGGCCGCCGAGCAGTTAAAGAAAACTAGCGGCGTCGCGGGCCTCATCGGGACGGTCGTGGGTGCCGGGGTGGGCGCGGGTCTCATGGCGAACATCAAGCCTGACCTGAGGTGCTGGCATACCCTGCCGGCGAATCTACAGCTGGGAAGGCTGTTCCTGAAAGAGGGCAAGTACACGATAAAGATCAGGTTTCTCGACGACGCGGGAAATGAGGTTATCGGGGCAAAAGAGGGCGACATAGAGATCAAGAAAGGGGCTAAAACCTTTTTCAATTATCGCACCCTTTTCTAGTTGCCAGAAAGGCCGCCGGTGATGCAATAGTCCAAGTTAATCGCCTATGCGGAATTTCCGGCTTTTGTAATGGATCAAAATAGCCATCACACAACGGGAGAGCAGGGCTCTCCCGTTGTCACATCATACCGGTTGCTCGATGCACTCAGCCATCCGGCGTGCATCATAGGCCTCTCCGGGGAAATGCTCTTTACCAATAAGCCATTCACCGACCTTTTCGAAAAATCGGGCCAGATCATCACCCTGGACTTCACCCACCCCTTCTCGGCGGAGTATCGAAAACGAATAGCGATGGCATACATGCGCGCGCTCAAGGGCGTCGAGCGCCAGGTATTCGCCATCATGAAGGGCTCCGATGGGAAAAAGATCCCCATGGAGATTTACCTGTTTCCCATGTTCCAGGACGGCTCCGTATCGTCGATCCTGGTATTCATCAAGCCCCAGAACGACGACAGGCTTCAGTCTTTCGATCACAATACGGCAATGCTCCTGGAACATGAGGATGCGGCGACCGGCATGCATTTTTTCGAGTACGCCCCCTTCCCCATTATCCGCTTCGACCGCCAGGGAAGCATTGTGAACGCGAGCGTTTCATTCGAGGGCTTCTTTGGACTTGGCCTGGGCGATCTCCAGGACCACCGAAACGTGCTGTTCAAGGCGGTATCGCTGTACGATTTCGAGCGAATCCGCAAGGCCGTGGCGGATATCTTTAACGGCATCATCCCCTTCAAACGGCTGGGCGAGATCAAGGTCATTCCCCAGGACCACGCCCCCCGCTGGGTGAACGCCGTCATTTTTCCCGTGGTGCTTAACAAGGAAATCCAGGTCGTCGACATGATCCTCGAGGATATCTCCCGGTTCCGGGAAATGGAGGAGCGGCTGAGCGCGCTCAGCCATATCCAGATAGTAGGCGATCTCATGAAGGGCCTTCTCCACTCCTTCAACAACATGATAAACGTTGTGCTTACGAAAACCCAGCTTCTGCTCCAGATCACGGAAAAGGACGCAGTACTCGATGGACTCAAGGTGATCGAGAATGCCTCTATCGACAGCGTAAAGCAAATCCGGCGCATCCAGGATTTTATGGGGGGAGAGAAGCTCGATGAACAGCAGGTTGAAGACGTTATCGACGTCATCGAGGATTCCCTGGAATTCGCGAAGATTCATTTCAAGGTTGAAGAGCAGGAAAAGCGCAGGAAGATACGGATCGAACGGCGGTACTTCTGTCTTTACAACATCCGTACGGACACAAGGCTGCTCAAGGAAATCCTCGTAACCATGATTTTCCGCGTTTCCTCGTTCATCCGCACCGAGGGAACCATAAATATAATTCTAAAAGACAACGGTTCGCCCTCGATCATAGCGCTGGTGGAAAAGGAGCGGCGCGACCAGGAAGCGCCGGAACAGGCGCCCATGGCGCCGTTCGCCGACGTCGACATAAGGCGTATCGCCGAGAAACTCAATATCAAGATCATCGAGGAGGAATCGAATACCTCCTACAGCATCAAGGCCGCCCTGCCCCCCTCGCTTCTCATCGGAAAGGGACCCAGGGAGCCCGAACAGGAATCGTTCAAACTGCGCGACCTGGACATACTCGTGGTAGAGGACGAAAAGGCCCTCAGGGACATTCTCGAGGAGCTCTTCGATTCGATGGGCAACCGGGTGGTCCTGTGCGAATCCGGGGAGGAAGCGCTCGAGGTCTTCCGCAAGGGCACCTTTCACCTGGTTGTTACGGATTACGGGATACCGGGCATAAGCGGCATCGAGCTTGCCGCGCGCGTCAAGGAGATAGACGAGAAGGTGACCACGGTACTGCTTTCGGGGTGGATGCTGACCGATCTCAAGGCCTACAAAAACGTGGTAGACTTGTTCCTTGCGAAGCCGTTTAAACTGGATGATCTCATTCGGGAAATTTCGAAAGTGATGAAAAGCAGGGATCGCTGATCCCTAGAGGTCTATGTTCATCCTCATGAGGTCTTCCCTTTTCCCCAGAAGTACGATGATGTCCCCGCTCCTGAGCACTTCCTGGGGCTGCGGATTGAAAATCATGTCCCCGTCCGTTTTGCTTATGGCTACGATTATAACCCCGTAATCCTTTCGGAGGTTGCTCTCCACCAGGTTTTTACCCACGAGTCCGGACGCCTCCCTGATCCTGAATTCCTCCATGGAAAGCCCCAGGCGCTTGTCCATGAGCGCGATATCGACGAAGTCGACCACGGTGGGGCGAATGAGCACTTGCGCCATCCTCTTGCCGCCAATCAGGTACGGGGTTACCACCCTGGTCGCCCCGGCCTTTTTCAGCTTCGTCTCCGATTTTTCGTCGGAGGAGCGGGATAATATGTAAATATCCGGACGGATACCCTTCGCCGTCAGGGTGATATAGACATTGTCGGCGTCCGACTCCACCGCGGTCACGATTCCCTTCGCGCGCTCGATCCCGGCCTTGAACAGCGCCTCCTCCGAGGTCGCGTCCATGGCCACATAATAGTACCGATCCTTCTCAAGCGACTGTATCGCCTGCAGGTTATTTTCGATCACCACGAAATCGATACCCTGCGATTTGAGCTCCCTGCAGATAAGGCTCCCGATGCGCCCGTATCCGCATATTATGTAATGCTCGCTCAGGTTTGCGATCTGTTTTTCCACCTTGCGCCTCCCGAATGTCTTTGAGAGCTCCCCCTCGACGAACATTTTTACGATATTTCCGACCGTGTACGCCAGTGTCGCCGTACCGGTGATAATGATGATCACGGTGAGTATCCGACCCGCGGTCCCCAGGGGGGCGATTTCGGAAAAGCCGACAGTGCTGATGGTGATTACGGTCATGTAAAACGAATCGAACAGGCTCATCCCCACGATAAAATGATACCCGAAGGTACCGAACGTGATGATCCCGGCCAGGAGAAGCAGCGACTGGCGAACGCGCTTAAGGTCCATATCCCAAACGATCATAGCTGACGGGGCTTGTGTCAAATATTTTTAATCGGAAGGGAACAGGCCCTAGAAAGTAATTGATTTTTAACCGCCGCCGTGAGAAAAACATTAGATCAGCATACTACATTCCAAATGAGGTAATCGGATGAAGAATTTTAAACATATAACAGGTGCTTTTGTGGGGAAGGGAGGCCTTGAAATATTTTTTCAGACCTGGACAGCTCCAAAACCCAAGGGAATACTCGTACTCGCCCACGGCCTGGGCGAGCACTCCGGCAGGTACATGAACATTATCGAGGCTCTCGACGGGAAGAACATTTCGGTATACGCGCTCGATCATCGCGGCCACGGCAAATCGGCCGGCAAGCGCGGACACATCGATGCAATCGGCGATTTCATCTACGACCTGAAAACCTTCGTCACCATGGTCCACGATGAAGGGAAAAACCTTCCCCTCATGCTCATGGGACACAGCATGGGCGGGCTCATCGCCTGCAAGTACGCCCTCACCTATCCGGATGACATGGACGCCCTCGTGCTTTCGTCGGCCGGATTGAAGATCGCCGCGGCGATTCCGCAATGGAAAGAGACCCTCGGTAAATTTTTCTCAAAGTATATCCCCGCGCTCCAGATGCCCAACGGCCTGGACGCGAACGACCTGTCGCACGACCAGAAGGTGATCGATGCCTACGTCAACGATCCGCTCGTGCACAACCTCGCGTCCGCGCGATTCTTCACGGAATTCATGGGCACGGGCGCCGAATGCCTCGATCGCGCAGCGGAGCTTTCCATGCCCCTGCTCGTGTTCCACGGCAAGGAGGACAAGATCGTGGACTACCGGGGAAGCGAGGTGGTCTATGGAAAAGCGTCGACCCCGCGCGGCGCGAAGACGCTGCATATCTTCCCCGACCTTTACCACGAGACGATGAACGAGGCCGAGCCGCAAAAATCCAGGGTGATCGGCATTGTTTCCTCGTGGATACTCGCCCACATGGTGAAGGTGAAGCCCGCGGCGAAAGCCAAACCCGTCAAGGCGAAAAAGGCCGCTGCCCCTAAGGCGAAGGCGAAAAAGAAGCCGGCGCCGGCAAAAAAGAAAAGCAAAGCGCGCAAATAGTACCGCACGAAGGCTGCCCGAATATGGCAGCCTTTTTTATTTGCGCGCTCGGGAAAAATAAAGAAGGGGGGCCGATACACCGGTCCCGCTTTGCCGTGCCGCCTCCGCCAGGTGTTTCTCCGCTGTGCGATGATTTACTTGAAAACTTTTTCAGGATGGCGTACGATTCTCGTAACCAATGGCACTGTATTCGGCATCATTAACCCGCACCCGGGTACGCGGAATCGCGCGGCGATGCGCCCGGGTGTGTATCTGCGCCATTTTTGCGGTGCCGCTACTGCTATCCGACCGGAGGTCCATCATGAGCGCCGATTATTCCGCATTCGATCATCCCTCGATTACTTCAATACTTTTTCATCCGCGCCCTGAAACCGGCGATTCCCGTGGCGGGGGATACACGGACCTGCTTATCCCCGTGGAGGGATCCGTTTCCATAGGGTGCAGGTTCTACGCGGCGCGTCAGGACGCGCCGCTATTCATATTTTTTCACGGGAACGGTGAGATCGTCGAGGATTACGCCGACCTTGGACCGCTCTTCGTGCAGATGGGAATCAACTTCATCCCGGTTGATTACCGCGGGTACGGCCGCTCCGGCGGAAAACCCTCGGTATCGTCCATGATGAAGGACGCGCTCGTTGCGTTCACGTTTATTAAAAGCTATGCGCGTCAGAACGGGTTTATCGGCCCCCTCGTGATCATGGGCCGTTCGCTGGGAAGCGCGTCGGCCCTCGAGATCGCCTCCGCGAATCCCGGCGAGATCAAGGGGCTCATCATCGAGAGCGGGTTCGCCAACGCGGTGCCGCTGCTAAGGCTCCTGGGCGTGAACACGCAGGCCCTTGGAATCCGGAACGACCCGGTTTTCAGGAACGCGGAAAAGATCAAGGGGTACCCCGGGCCCACCCTCATCATCCATGCGGAACGGGATCATATCATACCCTACGCGGACGGCGTTGAGCTTTTCCAGGCGTCGCCCTCGCCGGACAAGGAGATGTACACCATATCGCGGGCGGACCACAACACGATTTTTTATTACGGAATGAAGGATTACCTCGCGGCGGTCGGGCGATTGGTCGCGAAACTGAGCGGGCAGAGGTAACAATCCCTTATTTCAAGGTAAACACATATGCCGCGCCTGATTCAACCGCCGAATCATCCGCGTTCGCGCTTCCATCTGTATTCATGATCGTGGTCTGGCCGCTGTCTTCCCCGATTGCGCCCACCACGATCGTATCCCCGCTCACCGCGACATAGCCAAAGAAATCACCCCCACCCGCATTCGAGGCCTTGAGGTAGGCATCCTGGAACCAGTTCCCGGAACCGTCCTTCTTAAACACATATGCCGCACCGTAATCAGGCGACGTAAATACCGTGCTTGCGAGCCCGTCTGTATTCGTGATGGTGGTCTGGCCGCTTTTTTCCGAGTGTGCCCCCACCACAATAATATCCCCGCTCACCGCGACTGAATCGCCAAACCCATCACTCGCTCTAGCGTTGGAGGCTTTGAGGCAGGCATCCTGGATCCAGTTCCCGGAACCATCCCTCTTAAACACATATGCAGCGCCGGAATCACCTGCCGAATTATCCGTGCTCGCGAGCTCGTCATCATTGGTAATAAACGTCCGATCGCTGTCTTCAGCGTATGCGCCCACGACTATGGTATCTCCGCTCACCGCGACCGAAATGCCAAAATTATCACTCGCTTCAGCGTTCGAGGCTTTGAGGAGATCATCTTCGATCCAGTCTCCTGAACTGTTTTTCTTAAACACATATGCCGCGCCGGAACCAGCTTCTCCTGTTGCGCCCACTACGATGGTATCCCCGCTTATAGCAACTGAATAGCCGAAATGATCACTCAATTCTGCGTTCGAGGCTTTGAGGTAGGCATCCTGGATCCAGTTCCCGGAACCGTCCTTTTTATACACATACGCAGCGCCGGAATCACTTGCCAAATTATTCACGCTCGTGGGTTGATTGTCACTATTGTCGATCGTGATCTGGCCGCTGTCTTCTCCGTATGCACCCACCACGATCGTATCCCCGCTCACCGCGACTGAATGGCCGAAATTATCACCCGATTCCGCATTCGAGGCTTTAAGGAGATCATCTTCTATCCAGTCTCCTGAACTGTTTTTCTTAAACACATATGCCGCGCCGGAACCATCTTCTCCGGATGCGCCCACCACGATGGTATCCCCGCTCACCGCGACTGAAACGCCAAACCAATCACTCGCCCCAGCGTTCGATGCTTTGATGTAGGCGTCCTGTATCCAGTTCCCGGAACCGTCCTTTTTATACACATATGCCGCGCCAGATTCAAGTGCACCATTATCCGTGGCCGCGCTTCCGTCTATATTCGTGATCCCGGTCTGGTTGCTGGATTCCCAGGGCGTGCCCACTACCATCGTATCCCCGCTTACCGCGACTATAACACCGAACTTATCACCCGCATCCACGTTCGAGGCTTTGAGGTAGGCATCCTGGAACCAGACCCTTCGGGCCAGGTCAAGCTCGTCCTTGATGCCGGAAATGTAATCGGTGCAGTGCAGGAACACCGCCAGCGAGAGCATCATGATAATCATAAATCGTTTCATTGTCGCCTCCCGAACGTGCATGCCGCGTCCGCGCGGATTCACAGGTTCATACCCGCGCCAAGGCTTACGCCCAGCCAGGGCTGGGGCCCGGACTTCTCGATGATCGCCGTGTAGTCCGTTTTCAGGTACAGGAACCATTCCGGGGTGAACGCATATTCAAGCGTGACGGAACCCCCCGCAAGAAACTCGGCCCCGGACTTGTTCCGCTCTTCCAGCGGATCAAGTCCGCTCGTCCCCATACTTCTGTATCTGGAGTACATGAACGCCATGCCACAGTGGGCGGCCGGCATGAGCGTGTATTTCTCCAGGAACACAAAGCGCCATCCGGCCCAGGCGGTCAGGGGCGCCATGTGCATGGACGAGAAGAGCGAATCGCCGCTCTTCCAATAGAAGTACCCCAGGTCTGCACCAAATGCCAGATTCTCAAGAAGAAAGCCGGTACGAAATATTCCTGCCGTAGGTCCCGTACCCTGTTCCACAAGCTCGCCCAGCGTCGCGTAAGGAAAGCCCAGACCCGCGCCGGCGCGCAGATGCAGCCGGGAGTACAGATACACGATCCGGTCGGGGC
The DNA here is from genome assembly GCA_004297825.1 of Spirochaetota bacterium. Taxonomy (NCBI): domain Bacteria; kingdom Pseudomonadati; phylum Spirochaetota; species Spirochaetota bacterium. The sequence goes on along the minus strand of SCSX01000025.1, from coordinate 43,479 downwards.
TCTCGTCGTCGTGGTCGTCCACCGCACGAAGGTAAAGACGCCATGAGCCCATTCCCGCAGGAAGTTCGTAGAAGGGCTCCCCGGATTTTCCTATCTCACGGGGACCTTCCTTCGTATCCTTGTAGATACGGTACTCTTTCACGGTCCCGTCAGGGTCCCGTGCCGGCTCCCACTGGAGGATGGCGGTCGGATTCTTTCCATCCCCGGAGGGGCGCTTCGTCAGCGTGACCTTTCCCGGCTCTTCCGGCGGAATGTTCTTCGTGGTCACGGTGAGCTCGTTGGAGGGGAGGGACTCCTCGCCGGCGTCGTCAACGGCCGTGGTCTTGACGACGTAGGTGGTGTTGCTCTTGAGGTTCTTTAATGTGAGGGATGTGCCCTTGCTCTTCAGGGGCTCACGGTACTCCTGCTCTCCCTGTTCCTTGAAATACACGAGATAATGCTTCACCGGGTTGTACGGCGGATACCACGCGAGCTCGATTCTATCCGCTTCAGGCTCCCCCTTGAGCCCGGAGGGGTTGCGCTCGGAGATGAAGAGGACCTCGCTCCGGTTCACCGTCATCTCCTCGGGGCTCAGGAGCACCTTGCGGAAGATGTATGACTTCTGGTCCTCGTCCACGATGAAGGCCTCGAAGTTCCTGCCGTCGCGCATCTGCACGTGGATCTTGCCCATGGAGAGCTCCGTGTAAAGAATGCGCAGGATGTCTTCGCGCGCGATGGTGTCGGTCTTTCCCTCGGTTGTCTTCACGGTGATGGACTGGGGGGCGTCCTTGACGATGGCGCCGCTTACGATGCGCCCGTCCTTCAGGAAAACGTGCTCGGCCCGCAGGCTGCTCGTGCCCGCGGCGGCGATGACGATAATGAGCGCAATGAAGCAGCATGAACAGGAACGCAGCAGCGTTCTTATCACAGTACCCTGCATGTTACACCAACCCCTCGGTCTTTGTTATAAAGAGCATATTTCTCATGCTGTTCCCTCGCACGGCGCGGCGCTCCGCTGTCCGTTGCGTATAAGTCGATCTTGACGTGAAAAACGGACAAATTATTTTGCCCGGGAAACCTGGATATCGATGGAAAACTCCCCTTACGCTGGAAAATCGCCGCATACCCTGATATTTATCATAAAAGCCCTGTATGCGGGGCTTCCACCCATCAAAGAATAAATTGATGTTACGAATATGTCAACAAGCAAAGAACAAGATGTGCTTCCCGGGGAATGAACTGTTCGCGGAAATCACATTTTTTTCTAGGGTCTCAAGGAACGCATAATAACGCTCATACACGTCAATAAAGAGATTCCTGCTTTCAGCGATTCCGGGCATGGGAACCACCGGATAAGTGGTTCAAGGGGGCGATATCGGACAAAAAATTTGTCCTTTTTTCGTTCTTATTCAACTTATTGATATGGATTACAAGGAACAGAAAGGCCGCACCCAATCAATTATTTTACATTTTGAAGAGGTAACGCAGATGAGAAGGACACAAAGCATGCTGCCGTGTTTCCTGGCGCTTTTATTGGCGATTTCATGCAGTAGAAACGGCGACTCCACCCCGGTGGTGGTACTGGCCGTGGGGGACGTGCAGGTGAAGACCCCGGGGGAGGGGCCCGTCCCGGCAAGGGTGGCACAAATTATCCGGAAGGGTGATATCATTACTACGGGACCGCAGTCCCACATCTCCATACAGATCGGCGATCGCGGGATTGTGCAGGTATTGCCGGAAAGCACCCTCGAAGCTGTCTCGCTCTTCGAGTCGGGGACCTGCGAATTGTACCTGACCGGGGGGACGGTGATCTCAAAGATAGACAAACTCGGCAAGTCGGGGAACTACCTGGTGAAGACCCCCACCTCCGTCGCCTCGGTGCGGGGAACGGTCTTCAGTGTTTCGTATGGCGGCGCGGCGAGCTCGATCGGCGTCTCCAGGGGCAGTGTGGAGGTGACCGATATCGCCTCCGGAAAAGCGGAACAGGTGGTTATTGGAAAGGCCGCGGATGTCCTCGGGGGGATTACACTGCGCGATCTTGCCAGGACCGAGTCGCTTGTATTGAGCAAGGCCGAAGCGATTGGCTACATTGGAAACACGCAGACCATCACGCCGGAGGTGCTGGAAGAGAAGGGCCGCTCATTCCTGCCCGCGCTCGATACGATCGACAGGGAGATCGAGGAGCTTGATCTCATGAGCATGGAATCAATCCGGACCAAATACGGCAGGATCGACGTGGTGACGCTTTACTCCGGGAAAGTATATAAGGGCGCAATCATCAGCCGCGGTATCAGCATTAAAATCATTACGCCCCAGGGGACGGTGGAGTTGCCGAAGGACAAAGTAAAAAGCACGGTGACGCAATGATATGGTGAATCTTCTGAGGGCCGCAAAAAACCTGCTCTTAGAAATGCAAAAGCCGGGTGGGAGGACCCGGCTTTCCATAGTGGTACTGCGATGCTGGCTCAGTCTTATTTGAGGAGCTGAAGTACGGACTGCGACTTCGTATTGGCCTGCGCGAGCATTGCCGTGGCCGCCTGGGTGAGAATCTGGTATCTCACGAAGGAGGACATCTGCTCGGCCATGTCGGTGTCGCGAATGCGGCTTTCCGACGCCTGCACGTTTTCGTACGCGTTCATGAGGCCCTTCGCCGCGTGATCCAGCCGGTTGAAATAGGCGCCAAGGTCCGCGCGTTGCTTCGAGATGCTCCTGAGCGCCTCGTCCGCGATCCCGATCACCGCATTCGCTTTCCCGGGAGTGGAAATCGAAATGAAGGTGAGCACCGTGGGATTGCGCAGTCCAAGCGCCGCGGTGGTCATGGTCTCCACGAAAACCCGTTCGCGCTGGTGCATATTGGGACCCATGTGAAACCACATGGACGCCGTGGGGTGGAGCCTCGCAAAAGCCCCGGTCAGGAGCTTCATCTTGTTGTACTCGGCCTGCGACGCGATGCGGTCGACCTCGTCCACAAGCTCCGAAATTTCAACCTGGATCTGCTGGCGGTCTTCGGGGGTGTAAATGCCGTTTGCCGACTGGACGGCGAGTACCCGTATGCGCTGAAGAATGTCGTGCACTTCCTGCAGGTAACCTTCAGCGGTCTGGATCATGGACATGCCGTCCTCGGTGTTGCGCTCCGCCTGTCGTAAGCCCTGTATCTGTGAGCGCATCTTTTCGGAAACGGCCAGGCCTGAAGCGTCATCCCCCGCGCGGTTGATTCTCATGCCCGAGGACAGCTTTTCTATATCCTTCGTCATGCTCCAGTCATGAAACTTCAACGTCCTGTGAGCGAATATAGCGCTGGCGTTGTGGTTAATAATCATGTTTTCCTCCTTGAAATTTCAAGCTATCGTCCTTGATAGCCGGAATGAGAGCGGAATTATCACTCTCTTGGTCGTCCAATTTTCGATTCTAGTTAATAACGATTTAAGGCTATTGTGGTTGATTTATAGCATTTATATTACGATATGGCTCCCCAGGCCCCATTAACTATTAATTTCGCCATTTTATAAAAATTTTGTCCCTGCGATTCTTTTTGTTGTATTTTGCGCTGATAACTGACTGTATTGGCGTGGTTCAACAGGTTTTTCGGTTCATCCCCTGTGAGCGCACAAGGTATCGCCAATTTCATTTTTATTTTCTCAGGATTATCAATCCCATGGTACGCAAATATTCCGCTCCCTCTTCGCGGTTGAAAAGACCCGCCCCCGCGCGGCGTTTCGGGTCCTCCGGCGCCGAGCCGCGCTTGGTAGGAATTGTGAAAAATCTCGTATCCTCAGCCCTCTTCACCATCAGGGAGAGAAGGGCCGTGGCCACGGGAATCGTCGCGGGCATCATAATCGCGTTCATGGTGATCGTAGTCGTCGATTTCTTCAAGGTCCGTTCGATCGCCTCTTTCCAGCCCAATGTCCCCACGAAGATTTTCGACAAGAACAACGTCCTGGTCGCCGAGCTCTTCAAGCAGAAGCGAGAGGTTATGCCCCTCAAGAAGATGTCGCCGTATCTCGTCCAGGCGTTCATCTCCATGGAGGACAACGAGTTTTACGACCACCACGGGATCAATATCAAGGGCATCGTGCGCGCGTTCTTCATCAATATCTTCTCAGGAAGGATACGGCAGGGCGGGAGCACCATCACGCAGCAGGTTTCCAAGATCCTTCTCACCTCGGGCGAGCGCACCATATTCAGGAAAATCAAGGAAGCCATTATCGCGCTCATGATGGAGGTATTTTACTCGAAAGACGAGATCATGGAGCTGTACCTGAACCAGATATTCCTGGGCCACGGCACCTACGGGGTGGAATCCGCGGCCGAGTTCTTCTTCAACAAGGATGTGGGCAGGCTCTCCCTTGCCGAATGCGCGCTCCTGGCGACGCTGCCCTCGTCCCCCAATACCTATTCTCCCATCCGTTATCCCGAGCGCGCGCTCGAGAGGCACAAGATCGTGCTTGCAAGGATGGTCGAGATGGGATTCATCACGATACCCGAGGCGGAAAAGGCCTACCTCTCCTTCTGGCCGGATTATCTCTACGTCATCAACGAGTTGCCACCCACGATAAACGCGATGTCCAACCGCATCGACAAGGCCCCCTGGTTCACCGAGTATATCCGGCGCACCCTCATCAAGAAATACGGCGAGGAGAAGGTGTTCGAGGACGGACTGAACGTGTACACCACCCTGGATGTGCATAAGCAGATGGCCGCCCAGAAGCTCCTGAAAAACGCCCTGGAACGACAGACCTCCATCTCGAACAACCTCATGCTCAAGCGCGACGATTTTATCCAGGACAACTTTACCGAGCTCGTGGATATCTTTTCGCACTTCTTCCCGGTCAATCCCATGCGGCGCACGGGCTCGCTGGACGTGGCGCGTCTCAACGACGCGCTTCGCGACCAGGTGATCGATGAAACCGACATGCTGAATTACATCTCCGGGACTGACCGCCTGGGAGAGGTGCTGGACGAATACCGCAAGGATTATAGCGAAGACAAGGAATTCCAAAAGGTCGAGGGATGCCTCGTCTCGATCGACCACAGGAACGGATATATCGAGGCCCTGGTAGGCGGAAGCGAGTTCACATCCATAAACCAGCTTAACCGTGTCATGCAGTCGTACCGGCAGCCGGGCTCATCGATCAAGCCGCTCCTGTACACGGCAGCCATGGAATCGAAGAAGTTCACCCCCGCGACCGGCGTGCTCGATTCGCCCCTCGTCTTCATCGAGACGGACGGCAGCGACTGGATTCCCGAGAACTACGAGGGCGACTATACCGGTATGATCCGCTTAAGGAAGGCGCTCGCGCTTTCGGTGAACGTCGTCTCCATCCGCATCGCCGACACGATCGGCATATCGCGCGTTGCGAACTATTACCAGAAGCTCCTCAAGCTGAACGACGACGAGGCCAAGCGCCGCATCCGCAGGGACCTCTCCATCGCGCTCGGTTCCATCGAGGTGAGCCCGTATGAAATAACCCGCGCGTTCGGCATCATCGCCAACGGCGGGCGCGATGTGATTCCCTTCAGCATCAGGTACATCACCGACCGCAAGGGAAACACGCTGGAGAATTACGAGCAGGATGTGAAGAAGCAGATCGAGGAAAAAGCGAAGGAAGGCACCATCCAGATTATCCGCCCCGAGACCGCGCAAATCATGATCAGCATGATGCAATCGGTGATAACCGGGGGCACCGGGGGGTCCGCCAACATAGGCAGGCCCGTCGCCGGAAAAACCGGCACCACCAACAACTGGAAGGATGCGTGGTTCGTCGGGTTTACGCCCCAGCTCACCACGGGCATCTGGATGGGCTACGACAAGATGGGGCTTTCACTGGGTCTCAACCAGACCGGCGGCGGCGTGGTCGCGCCCCTGTGGGGCGAGTACATGAGGTCGGCGATGAAGGACACCCCGGCGTCCGATTTCCCGGTGTACGGGGGTCTAAGCAAGAAGGAGGTGTGCGCCCTGTCCGGCATGGCGCTCTCCGCGGAATGCAGAAATACGGTCTCGGAGGTATTCATTCCCGGAAGCGAACCCACCGAGAAATGCAAGGTCTGCAAGGACGGCGGGAGAAACGCGAAGGTGCTCCTGCGCAGCCCCAGCGAAAACATCTCCGGGAGCCGCAAGGGCGCGGTGCTGGAAAATCTTCAGCAGAGGAAAGACGACAAGCCCATCATGAACAACATCGGGAAGGATTTGCTGGAATAATCGGGCGCCGATACTCTCCCCGGCGCGATACGCGCCTCATTTTTCGAGCGAACTCCACACGATCGCGCTCCCATCCATGACCGGCCCGTCCACGCAGGCGCGCCTGTTCCCGGAAGTGGTTTCCACGGTACATCCCACGCACAGCCCCACACCGCAGCCGAAATAGTTTTCGAGCGAAACCTCGATGGGGACCGCGCGTTCGACCGCGATCCCGGTGACCGCCTCCAACATCCGCAGCGGCCCGCAGGCGCATATCGCGTCGTACTGTGTACGGTCTAGCAATCCCGGCATCACGTCGGCGACGGTGCCCTTCGTTCCCTCGCTCCCGTCGTCGGTGGCAATTATGAATTCCTCGCAGGCGTCCCGGTACTCGCCGGCGCAGTAGACATATTCGGCCGAGCGCATGCCGTACACGCACGTCACACGCGATCCGGCCTCCCGGAGCTCACGGGCGAGAAAAAACAGCGGGGCATTCCCCACGCCGCCCCCCACGAGGAGCACGCGGGCGTCCTCCGGGACGGAAAAGCCCTTCCCCAGCGGACCCAGTATATCGACCATTTCGTCCGCGGCATAGAGGGCCATGCGGTTCGTTCCGCGCCCCACGCGTTTGACCACTATCCGGAGAATACCGTTTTCGTAATCGTACACGGAAAACGGCCTCCGCAGAAGCGGGTCGCTTCCCGCATCCACCTTCACATTTACAAACTGGCCGGGGTGCGGCTCCTCGCCTTCCCATTCGAACGCCAGTTCCATATGCCCCTTCGAGACCTCACGGGGCTCTTTTATCAATCGTGTCATTGTATCCGCCTTGTAGTGTGCCGCGGCCGGGTGCTTCACCCGGCCGGGAATAATCGATGCAATCCCTATGCGATAATAACCCTTTGCTTCGGGGCCTTTGCGACCCGTCCAATCACGCGCGCGTCCGGCACGCCTCCCGCCACGAGCGCGCGGGCCAGCGATTCTGCTTCATCAGCCGGCAGCGCGAGCATGAGGCCGCCCGAGGTCTGGGGGTCGAACACGAGGTCGGCGACCGCGCGCGGCACCGTCTTGCCGATGGACACCCTCTCCCCCGCGAAATCGCGGTTCCGGTAAAGGCCGCCCGGTATCATCCCCATATCCGCGTATTTCGCCGCGCCGGGAAGGAGCGGCAGCGCGGACGCGTCTATCGAAACCTCGACGCCGTCGTCGCCGCACATCTCGAGAAGATGCCCCGCGAGCCCGAAACCCGTGACGTCCGTACAGGCGTGGATTTCGAAATCCCGCGCGATCTCCGCGGCCCGTGCGTTCAGGGCCGTCATCGACGAAACGAACGCGTCCATCTCGCCCGGTTCCACGGGCATGCCCTTTATCACGGTGCCGATAATCCCCGTCCCCAGCGGCTTCGTGAGCACGAGCGCGTCACCGTCCCGCAGCCCCCTGTTCGTGAGAACCCGCTCCGGGTGCACGACGCCCGTCACCGATACGCCGTACTTAAGCTCGTCGTCGTCCACGCTGTGGCCGCCCAGGAGCTGGACACCCGCCTTCCTGAGCATATCGAGCCCGCCTTCGAGCACCCTGCCCATCACCTTCATGCTGAATTTTCGCGTGGGGAAACAGAGGATGTTCAGCGCGGTCAGCGGTTTCCCGCCCATGGCATATACGTCGGACAGCCCGTTCGCGGCCGCGATCTGGCCGAATACGAACGGGTCGTCCACGATGGGCGTGAAAAAATCGAGCGTCTGGATGAGCGCGATCTCGTCGGTGAGGCGGTAGACCCCCGCGTCGTCGTTATGATCGAAGCCGACGATCACGTTGCGGTCGTAGCGAATATCGAGCCCCTTCATCACCTGGGCCAGCTCCGCCGGCCCGATCTTGGACGCTCACCCGGCTCCCTTGACGGATTCCGTCAGGCGCTGGGTATCCAGCGGCGTTATTTTACACACATCTTCCATGTCGTTAATCTAGCCTGAGCGCGGGTTTTTGCAAGGTTTTTATTCGCCGGGGGCCGATACGCATATGCAAAGCCCCGCTCTCTCGAACGGGGCTTTCCTTCTTTCAATCGAATCCTTGCCCCTTCAGGGGGCGCGGGGAGCCTACATCTCGATGCAGATCGCGCATCCCTGGCCGCCGCCGATACACAGCGTCGCGAGGCCCTTCTTCGCGCCGCGCTTCTTCATCTCATGCAGCAGGGTGATGAAAATGCGCGCGCCCGATGCTCCTATGGGATGGCCAATCGCGATCGCGCCGCCGTTCACGTTCACCTTCGTCGTGTCCCAGCCAAGCTCGCGGTTCACCACGATCGCCTGCGACGCAAACGCCTCGTTCGCCTCCACGAGGTCGAGATCGGACGGCTTCCATCCGGCCTTTTCAAGGGCCTTCCGGCTCGCGGGAATGGGTCCCGTTCCCATGATCGCCGGATCGACTCCCGCCGACGCATAGGACGCGATCCGCGCGAGCGGCGTAACGCCCAACTGCTTCGCCTTGTCGGCCGACATGACGATGATGGCGCCCGCGCCGTCGTTAATGCCCGATGCGTTTCCCGCCGTGACCACGCCGGTCGACTTAAAGGCCGGCTTTAATTTCGCAAGCGTCTCCATGGTCGTTCCGAACTTGGGATACTCGTCGGTATCGAATACGACGGTCCCTTTTTTCGAGGATATTTCCACGCCTATGATCTCGTCCTTGAAGCGGCCGGACTTGACGGCGTTCTCCGCCTTCTGCTGGCTTTCGCACGAGAACCGGTCCAGTTCCTCGCGGGTGAGCTTCCAGCGCTCGGCGACGTTTTCCGCGGTGATCCCCATGTGGTACTGGTTGAACGCGTCCCACAGGCCGTCCTTGATCATGACGTCCACGAAGGGAGCCTCACCCATCCGGTATCCCCAGCGCGCGTTCGGGAGCACGTAGGGGGCCGCGCTCATGTTCTCGAAACCCCCGGCGACCACGACGTCGGCATCCCCGGCCTTGATCATCTGCGCCGCGAGCGACACGGACCTGAGTCCGGATGCGCACACCTTGTTAATGGTCATTGCGGGAACCTCCTGGGGGATGCCCGCATGTATAAGCACCTGGCGTGCCGGGTTCTGTCCCAGCGCCGCCTGGAGAACGTTTCCCATCACCAGGTTATCGACCTGGCCGGCCTCTATCTTCGCCCTCTTCAAAGCCTCCTTCACCACAAGCGTGCCCAGTTTGACCGCGGCTATATCCTTCAGGGTGCCCCCAAAAGCGCCCACCGGCGTTCTTGCAGCGGAAGCGATCACCACCTCTCTCATATGCGCTCTCCTTCAATGCTGGATTCCAGTCCAAATTTACGGGATCATGATTATACGGCAACATTATTTGTAAAGCATTAATACCCGGGTATCAGACCACGCGCCCCGTAAGCCCGGCGGGCAGGAGGTGCGCGGTCAGGCGCGATGCGGCATAATCCATGCGCAGTTCCCCGCGCTCGGCCATGCGTCCAAGGATCGAGGCGAACCTGTCCTCCATCGACTCGATTACGGGCAATACCCTGTCGAACACCTCGACCGGCACGCAGTCAAGCAGGTGAATGAACGATTTCATCTCGCCGCCCGCGGACAGGAATTCCATGAGCGCCTCGCCGCCCACGCGGTTGAGCGTCCGGGAAAGGGAATCCAGTATCGTGCTCCGGTAGGGATAGGTTTCGAAATTCTGGCGCGCGATCCCGTTGAGCACCCCGTAGAATCGGCGGAATTTCATCGCGTCCGCCCCGCCGGCAAGCGACAGCTCGAGGCATATGGTCTGATACAATAACAGGTGGGGGTCGTCCCCTTCCTCGTCGGGGTGCGCGCAGTTTCCTTCGCACGAGGACGCGTGCGCCACAAGACCGCGGTACCATTCGCCGTTCGATTCCGCCAGCCTCTTCCACCCGTAGAACACCGATTCGTTGCGCTTCAGGCCAATGAGCGCGAGGATCTTCAGCTCCGGATCGTACTCGTTGCGCGACACCTCGTAAAAGAAGTTGAGCAGCTCCTCGTTGGGGAAATAGACCAGTGCGCGCATGATGGCGATTCTCAGGTGCGGCTGCTCGAAAAATTCGCTGATAAGAAAAGGCACGAGATCGCGGAGCCGCAGGCTCTGGATGACGAGGGTGTCGTCGTGGAGCAGGATCCGTCCGGCGAGGTTTTTCCTGTAAACCTCGGCGCCCTCGTAGGCGTCCAGGAAAATCTCGGCCCTCGAATAGAGATCTTGCAGCACATACTCCTCGCCCGGCTCGCTCCCGCGGACGCGGCGCTCCCCGGCCTGGAATATTACCTGGTCCAGGAGCTCCACGAACGCCATGGATATTTCATCCGGGTCCGCGATCATGGAGGTGCTCAGGTATTCGCCCAACTCGCTCTCCGCGCGCTCCGCGAGCAGTTCCAGGGCCCGGACCGGGTCCTCGCACGAACGGAAATCCTCGGCGCATCGTCGCGCGAAGGCCTCGATTTCGCTTCCCGGGATCAGTTTTTCTTTTCCGCGCATATTCCCGCTTCCTGGCTATTGATAAAACAGGGTACCGTTCTGTCGAGGCTTTTTTCGGCGATTTTCGCAGGGCGAAAGGCTTGACATCCCGGCTCCCCGGCGGCTCATCTTCACTGAGCGTCATTCAGGCGCAGCTTGAACTCTTGAAACAGGGGGAATACTTCCATGGCACTTCGGACATTCGGTCCCGATATAATTACGGAAAAATGCACGCGGTGCGGGCGCTGCGTCAAGGTATGCCCCAGGGGCGTGCTTGCCATGGCGGCCGGCGGAGTCGGGACGACAGGGGAGGAATGCATACTCTGCGCGCATTGCCACGACGTCTGCAAATTCGGCGCGATAGATTTCCAGGGTGCGCTCAGGAAGCCGGTTTACAAATCATTCCCCTACAAAGAGCGGGTGGTGAAGCCGGGAAAGATCGAACCGGGTCTCCTGGTCAACTTCGCGCGCTCCCGCAGGAGCACCAGGCGCTTCATGGACAAGCCTGTTCCACAGCGCACGCTTCTCGATCTCGTCGAATTCGCGATCACCGCGCCCTCGGGCAGCAACACGCAAAACTGGCAGTATACGGTGCTCCCGACCAGGGAGCGCGTCTACGGGCTCGCGCAGGAAATCGGCAATTTCTTCGCCGGGTTGAACGCCCTGGTGAGAAATCCCCTCGTGCGGTGGGGCGCCGTTCCCTTCCTGGGCATGAAACTCGTACGGTATTATCGGAACAACTACGAAAGCGTTGCGAGGAGGCTCGTGGAATCGAACCAGGGGAAAGACCCGCTCTTCTACGGGGCGGCCGCGCTCATCCTCGTGCACAGTGACGGGGAGGGGAGCATGCCACATTTCGACGCCCAGTACGCCTCTTACAACATGACGCTGCTCGCGCATGCGCTCGCCCTGGGAAGCTGCTTTATCGGGTACGCGTCGGAGGCCATCAATACCTCGGGAAAATTGCGCCGATACCTGGGCATCCCCGATGCGCACCGCGTGCACGCGGCAGTCGCATTCGGATACCCGGATGTCGAATTTTACAATCTTTCCCTGAGAAAGCCTCACGCGGTGCACTTGAAGGATTGACGGGATTTTTCCGGCGAAAAGGCGGGCTTAAAAGCTCGCAATATACACGAGGATCATGACCGGCGCGCGAAGCGCCGCGGCAAGCCAGACGGAACCGCTTTTCATGTAAATAAAACCCGTGAATGCGCCTACAAGGGCGAAGATAACGGTCGCGCCACCATTTCCCGAAAGAAGAAAATAGAACCCATACAGGATCGACGCCATCACGAATCCCGCCATCGAGCCGACAAGGTCCGACAGGTTGCGCTGGACGAATCCCCTGAACACGATCTCCTCGATCACGGTAACGAGCAGCACGATGACAATGAAATATTCCACCGGCGAGATCGAGGACTGCCGGTACCAGAGGTAGAGCGGAGAATGCGCGTAAAAAAGCCTCGTCACCACCGCGATCACGACGCACGCCCCTGCCGTAACCGCGGGGAGCACGTGTCTTTTCCGGAAGGGACGCTCGTAACCCAGGAGCCGGCGGGCGGTAAGCAGATCACTGTCGAACGCGACACAGATTAAAAGCCCCGCCAGCCCGAACAGCGCGTACTGGTACGCGAAGGACACGTAATGCCTCGTGAACCCGAGGTACCCGAGAACAAGGACGCAGGCGAGCGCGAATAGTCTCGATAATGGCGGCCTGGGTGCCGGATAACGGTTGTCCAGCTTTACCATATCATTTGTCTAGGGCATCATAATGCTCCGGTCAAGGAATAATTTTTCGACCCGCTTTCCGTCCTGCAATCCCGCCTCCGGCCTCGAATCGTACCCGGATTCAAAAATATTCATTATTTCGGCCCCCCGATCGTATTCAGGTCAGATACACGAATCGGGAGACATGAATGCGCTGTTTTTTCAGGGGGCTGATATCACTTATGGCAGTCGCCGCGTGCGCCTCACAGGCCGCCGCGGGGCTCGTTATCAACGAGGTCGCGTGCGGAACATCCGGCGGCGACTGGGTCGAACTGTACCTGGACGGGGCACGCGGCGAATCCATGGATATTTCCGGCCTGTACGTCACCATGTACTACGGCGTGAACGAGCCGCTCGGCACGCACCCGATAACCCTCTACGCCGCCGACAGGCCGCAGACCCCGTACGACGATCGGTTCGCCGTGGTTCATCTCACCGCCCCCGCCACCCCCGACGAGACCGATTTTACCGGCGACACGAACGGAAACGGCGCCATCGACGTCTATTGCAACAATTATTCGGGGAGCCTCTGGAACACCGACTGCGTCCTTGCGATCGACACCGATGACAGCCCGTCGAACGGCGGCATCGTCGATTTCATGGCGTATTCGATCATGGACGAGGCGTACAACGCGGTCATGGAATCTTATGTGCGGGACGCTGCATCGGCAGGCCAGTGGAAGCTGGGCCAGGGCAGCGTGGGTGAAAGCACTGTTCCCCTTCCCAACCAGGGACTTGCCCCGCACCAGTGCCTGGCGCGTATTCCCGGCGCGGATACCAATTCAAAAGAGGACTTTTCGATCTCACCGTTCCAGACTCCCGGAAGGCCCAATATGTTCGCGAATGCCGGTACGCGGACGGCGCGTCTTTTCACGGTATCACGGACGACATTCACCGCCCTCCCGTCCCGGCGCGGATCATCCTGTTTAAATATCCCTGTCTTCCTGTACGAGCCATGCAGTATTCATCTCAGGATTTTCACGACGACGGGTCTGCTGGTGTACGAATCACCGCTCCACAAGAGCGTCTCCCCCGGGGCGTTCACCCTCGCATGGGACCTGCGAGGCCGCGGCCGAAGCGCGTGTACGGGGCTCTATATCGGCTCCATCGAATGCACGGGGGCACGTATACGTAAAACTGAATCGAAAACCGTTTACCTAATCATAAGCAGGTATAGATGACCGCGCTCGTCCTGTATGCGGCAATCACGGGCCAACTGCTCGCGTTCGAGCGCGCCCCCCTGTACCCGGCGGTGCTGTTCCCCTACCCCGTCGCCGCCGCCGATGAGTGGACATTTCCGCATCCCTACAACCCCGCATACGGGGCGTTCCCGTCCGGCTGGGGGTTCACTTCCTTTTACGCGAAACCTTACATGCTCGAACGATTGAGCTCCGGCGGCGCCTCGCTTACGTGGAAGGACGCGGCCGCCGGGTTCACGCTCGATTTCGCCACCTTCGGTATCCCTGAATACAGGGAAGACAGCGCGGGATTTTCCGCGTCCTGCCGGCCATTTTCCTGGATGGGCGCGGGAGTGCGCGTTCGTGAATCGTTCCTCACCATCCACACCGCGGATTACTCCCTTTCGGAGCGATTCACCGATTTCGACGCGGGACTAATCGTCGTACCCTGTACCTGGCTCACCCTGGCATTCGTTCAGGACAATATATCCTCGCTCGCTAATAGGGATCACGTTGAAATTGCCTATCCTTCCTGGAGTGCCGGGCTTTCGCTCAAGCCCGCCCCCGGTGCCAGCATTTCCTGGAACCTCACGCACACAAGGTTTTCCAGTATCAACAGCCTCGCGCTGACAGCAAACCTCATGCGCTCGCTCAGCTTCAGGGCGGGGTATTCACGCGAAACCTCGAGCTTCGCCTTCGCGGCGACGCTCTCCCTGAGCGGGCTGCTCGTATCGTATGGCGCGGCATTTCACGCCTACCTGGGCACCACGCATGTTGTCAGCCTTACGTTCGCCTCCGGCGATCCCGGATTCGAACACATGCATTATCTGTCACCAATTGCGCATTCCCTGGAAAAGGGATCCCGCGCCCGGATCAATATCGTCACCTGCACGCCGGAGGAGCTCGGAACGGTTCCACTGACGAGCCCGGAACTCGCCGCGCGCATCGTGAAGTACCGCGGGATTATCGGACCCGTAAGCCGTAAAGCGATGGTCCAGATGGGCGCATCGGGTCGGGTGCTCGATTCCCTGCTCGCGCACGTGTACGGCCTTGTCCCGGATCATGAAACGGGCGCCGACGGCGAAAAACGAGCCCGTACCTTCTTCAAGCGCACGCACCAGGAAGCCGAGGCCACGCGGCAGGCCGGGGTGCGCCGGCTCTTCAACTGTCTGCTCGAAAGTGAGGTTCCCGCGGCCACTGCGCTGCGTCTTGCCGAGATGGCGCGCGGCATTCCCCGTGAAGAATTTTTGCGCGCGGTGGACCGCATGGAGGAGATCTCCGAAGAAACCCGCGAACAGATCAAGGATCGATGCGGCACGCTCTTGCCTTAATCGCGCTGCTGCTCGCCGCCGGGGGGCCTGCGCCTGCGCAGGAGGTATCCCTCCAGGCGGAGTACCGCCGCGATGCCGTCGACTACGACGAATCGGTATCGGAATTCTACCGGCTGAAAACGGGGCTTCTTTTCAGCGAGAAAAGCTCCTTCAACGCGGCTCTCGTCCGTTCCGCGGGCGCGGAACACTGCGACTATACCTGGTTTCTGGCATTGAACGACGCGGTAAGCGGTGGTCGTCTCATGGTCGGCCATTACACCGCCCGCTTCGGCGGGGGGCTTGTCCTCGGGAGACGCTCCCCCTTCAATCCCGATGATCTTTCACGGCGCGTCTCCTCTACAGAACGGGATACGTTTTCTGGCGTGACAAGCGGTAACCCGCAATACGCGTTTTACGGGGCGGCGGTAAGCGTGGATACCGGCGATGCCGAATTGCACGCCCGATTCGATTCCTTTTTTTCATCGGCGACAAGATTCCTGGACGCGGACGGCTATTTCTCCGGGGGCACGGATGCCGGGATCGACACCGTGCGATCCTCGAATCGCACCGCCGCCAAGTCGGAACCTGTCTGCCTCGAAAATATCGGATTCGGCTTCTCCGCGGTCATGGGCGGTTCGCTCCGGGTGCAGGCGTCATCGCTCCTGACCAGGATGAGCAGGCCCCAGGGCGGAAGCCTGCTCTGGGACAGGGAAAGCGGTTCACCGGGGCGCCCCGGAACCCGTTCGGTTTCCAACTCCGAGCTGTTCGTCGAGTACCGCGAGGACTCCCTGGGTCTTTTTTTCGAACCCGCCGTGAGTTTCGTGGACCGGGAAAACGACGACGGCCCTCTACGCACCCTGACCGGGTATGCGTACCTGTGCGGATTTACCTTCCAGGGTCCGCGCCTTGAGGGCACACTAATCAGAAAATATACCGCTCCGGAGTACTACGCCCCCTATGGCGCGTCGATCGGCGAGCAGTTCCCGGAGAGGGCCTGGTTTTTCGACTGCGCGCTTCCGTGCGGGGTTTTCAGCGCGGGCACCTCGCTTTCATCCGAAAAAAAACTGAAGCCCGATTCCCGGGACGATGCTTTGCCTTTAAGCGTCAAGGAAGAACTTTTTCTCCGGGCGCAACGCTCCTCCATCGACGGATCGCAGCTCTCGTATCGCGTACTCACCGTGACGGGAAACGGCGAGACCTCCCGAAAGCGCCAGCTGAACGCACGCCTGAAATTCAAGGCCTTTGACAGGCTGGCAGCCGCCCTGGGGACGGTTGTCCAGTCCCGATCGGGGGCCCGAACGTCGAAACTGGTTTCGACCTCCCTGGGGACGGAATTTGGAAAAATCAACGCCACCGCAGCCTACTGCCGCGCGCTTGTCTCTGCGGGCAATTCCCTCTACGCCGTAATCGCGCCCCCGGAGCACGCGAGCATTCCCGGAACTATGCTCAAACGGAGTGCGCATGTCATCGCGGCCCGCATCAGCGCATCGTGCGCCGGTGCGCGATTTTCCATCCGGACTTTTCACCTTCTATCCGCCGGTGAGCCTGTCCGACATACCCTGGATATCTCCGGGCAGGCGTCTTTTTAGTCCCTGGGGGATGCCGAACAATTGATTTGACAAAATGGCGCGAATCCCCATACTTATCCCTCACCGTGAATACAGGGAAAACTGCGGAATCGGGGCAGGCATTCCCGTCGTTTCCCGGTCACCGTTAAATGATAAAAATTGAAATTCAGCGAACCCTGCCGTTTCCGTTGGCGGGAATATTCAGCAGGCTTGACGATATCGTCAAGCTTAGAGCGCTGAAAAAAGACATCAGGGAGCTTTCCCTCGTACGCAGCGAATCAGGTCTCCAGATCGCGGACGCGACCATAGGCTTGCCGCTTTTTCTTTCATTCAGGGCGCGTCTATCCTGCGCAACCAGGCTGGAAAAATATTGCGAGTTGAAGCAGGTCAAGGGGGAATTCCGCGAGTACCTGTGCATTTACGAGCTCTCGGATTCTCAGGGGGGGACCGATATTTCCGTATCAGTCACCATACGCTTCAGGTTCGGTTTCGCAATGATCATCTCCTTCCTTATCGAGCCGCTCCTGCGGAGGCGCATCGAACGGGAATTTGCACGCATAGAAAAGCTGGAATTGGCTCGCGCGTTATAACCATGACAAAACCCATCATAGTTCAAAGCGACAACACCATTCTCCTCGAGGTGGACAACCCGGATTACGAGACCGCGCGCGACGCGGTGCTTCCCTTCGCCGAGCTGGAGAAGAGTCCCGAACACATTCACACGTATCGCGTCACCCCGCTCTCCCTGTGGAACGCTGCGGCCGCCGGCCTGGACGCCGAACAGATAATCGGATCGCTCAAACAGTATTCCCGTTACGACATCCCGGAGATCGTGCTGGTTACGGTGAAGGAGCAGATGCGCCGCTACGGCCTCATCAAGCTCGTACGTGAGGGCGATTCCCTCGTCCTCAGGTCGAAAGACCCGATGCTCCTCGCCGAAATCGTACGGGAAAAGAGAATACAGCCGTTCATCGAGCGCGCCGGCGACGACGCCTCACTGGTGGTGAAGCCTAACCTTCGCGGTCACGTGAAGCAGTCCCTCATCAAGCTCGGATTCCCCGTGGAGGACCTTGCCGGTTACGAGGAGGGCGACCGCTGCGATATCGGCCTGCGCGACACCTCGCAGCACGCCCAGCCGTTTGCCATACGGGACTACCAGGTGAGCGCGATCAACGCATTTTACCGAGGCGGCGGGCCGGAGGGGGGAAGCGGGGTCGTCGTGCTTCCCTGCGGCGCGGGAAAAACCATCGTGGGCATCGGGGTGATGGCACGGCTGCAGACCGAGACGCTCATTCTCGTCACGAACACCGTCGCCCTGCGCCAGTGGCGCGAAGAGCTCATGGATAAAACTCACCTGCAGCCCGAGCAGATAGGCGAGTTTTCCGGCGAAAAGAAGGAGATTCGGCCGATCACAGTCGCGACATACAATATCCTCACCTACCGGAAGAAAAAAAACGAGGATTTCGTGCACTTCAATCTCTTCCGGGAAAAGAACTGGGGACTCATCATTTACGACGAGGTTCACCTTCTCCCGGCGCCCGTCTTCCGCATGACCTCGGAAATCCAATCCAAGCGCAGGCTGGGGCTCACCGCGACGCTCATCCGGGAAGACGGCATGGAGGCGGACGTCTTCAGCCTTATAGGTCCCAAGAAATTCGACATGCCGTGGAAGATACTCGAGAAGTCATGCTGGATCGCCGAGGCGCTCTGCACGGAACTCCGCGTGGAGCTCCCGGAACACCTGCGCTACCAGTATTCCATCGCCAGGGACCGCGAGCGGTTCCGCATCGCCTCCGAGAACGAACGCAAGGTGGAGTTCGCGAAGCGCATCCTCACGCATCACAAGGGAGCGAGCGTGCTCATCATAGGCCAGTACATTTCACAGCTCGAAGAGCTCGCTCGCATATTCAAGTTCCCGCTCATCACGGGGGCGACGCCCGTATCGGAGCGGGAGGCGCTGTACGGCCAGTTCAAGCGCGGCGAGATCAAGACCCTCATCGTGTCCAAGGTCGCCAATTTTTCCATCGATCTACCCGACGCGAACATCGCCATCCAGGTCTCCGGGACATTCGGTTCCCGTCAGGAGGAGGCGCAGAGGCTCGGCAGGATACTGCGCCCCAAGAAAGGGGAAAACCGCGCCTATTTTTACACGATAATATCGGCGAACAGCGTCGAAGAAAAGTTCGCCCATAACCGCCAGCTCTTTCTCACGGAGCAGGGTTACGTCTACGTGATTCTGAACGAACAGATGTTCGGGGAGCGCTTTCCCGCCTAAAGATTTTCGCCTGCCGTGCCGATATTCAAGGCATGAGGATATCCACGGGCATTTCCGAGATCTCGTTCCTGGCGCCCAAATCCGGGGCCGGGGCGGTCGACAAAACCTTCATCTGGCCGGTGTACGATAACGGCAGCGTGACGCGCGTCCAGGGCATTGCAAAACGGACCCAGTCCAACATCACCTACATCAAGCCGACACCCGAGGAGCATCTTCGCCTGTTCGAGGACCTGGAGCGCTCGCGCCAGTCCGAATACACCGCCTCCGGCACATCCATGGACAAAAGAGGAACCGTGTACGCGCCGGGAACCTTTTTTGACGCGCTCGCCTGAAGCCCGGTATTCTTTTTCTTATTATCTTTCCCTTCCAGAGAGTTCATGCACTAGACCACACCGGAAAAAACTTGCTTCTTTCTCAACTTCGTTATATATTCTCTAACAATTAGCTTACCTTCGGTATAAACACTACTACACGGATGAGGAGGATTTTAATGAAAAGCAAGTTTTTCGTTATCCTTGCGGCTCTCGTTGCGGTATTCGCTTTTTCATATGGTGCAAGCGCGCAGACGCTCACGACGGATATCGTTTTCCTGAAGCTGGGATATGTTCCGGTTTACACTTTTGAATATGATGTAGCGGGCTCGGAAACATACGACTGGACCGGTTTTGCGGTAGCCGGTGAATATAATTTAAATTTCGATAATTTCTGGCTCGGTTTCGGGCTTGAATGGAAAAGGATGCAGGGGGACGATTTTGGTTCAACGGTAACCGGAGAGGATAAATACATTAACCAATTCCTTTCCCCCCAGTTTTCAGCAAAATTTGCTGCTCTTGGTGGTCTTTATGTAGGCGCAGGTGTTGAGGGAAAATACCTGATTTCCTCTAAGGTCCCTGCGGGAGGAGAAAAAGCGGATAAAAAAATCGACCTCTGGGTGGACGGAATTCTCGGCTACTACATGGTAAGCCCGTGGGATGGCGTCTTCTTCGATCTGGAAGGCAGGTTCGGATACAATCTCACAAACAACCAGTTTAAGGATAAAGACACTGGTGACAAGATAAAATCCAATTACGACGTGACCCTTTATGTCGGCATAGGATACAGGGCGACGCAGTCGGAATACTAATTCCGGGCAGTATCCCTAAAATGAAAAACCCGCTCTTTCGAGCGGGTTTTTTTGTTGGGTATTCCCTTCTGTTAGTAGGCCCGTTTTTATTTGTCATCCACCAAGAAGCTGAAGAACAGTCCTTGATTTCATATTGGCCTGAGCAAGCATCGCCGTACCACTCTGGACAAGAATCGAGTCCTTCGTGAAGTTCACCATGGTCTCCGCCATGTCCGCGTCCCTTATCCGGCTTTCCGACGCCTGGATGTTTTCGTACGCGGTCATGAGGCCCTTGGATGCGCTTTCCATGCGATTGTAATACGCGCCAAGGTCCGCACGCTGTTTGGAAACCTTCTGAAGAGCGCTGTCGATGACGCCGATCGTCCTGTTGGCGTTGTCCGCCGTGCTCAGGTTCGCCCGGAATGCACCGGTCTGCTCTTTCAGTTTGAGTCCCACCGAGGTCATAGTTCCGATATACACCCTCTCCCGCTGGTGCATATTGGGACCCATGTGGAACCACATGCTCGCCTTCGGGTTGGTCTTGGAGAACTCCCCGAGGAGGAGCTTGAATTTGTTGAACTCCGCCTGTGACGCGATCCTGTCGATTTCGTCTACAAGGGCGGAAACCTCGACCTGCATGAGCTGCCTGTCTTCCGAGGTATAAATACCATTCGAAGACTGGACCGACAGCACGCGAACACGCTGCAGGATTGACGCAGTCTGGTCCAGGTAGCCTTCCGCGGTCTGGACGAACGACATACCGTCTTCGGTATTGCGCTCGGCCTGGCGGAGACCCTGGATCTGGGTTCTCATCTTCTCGGATACCGCAAGACCGGAGGCATCGTCGCCCGAACGGTTTATGCGAAGACCGGAAGACAGTTTCTGCATCGAGGCGTCCACGTCCCAGTGCTTGAACTTCAACACCTTATTGGCATTGATCGCACTCATGTTGTGATTGATAATCATAAACTACACTCCTTTGTTTTGTGTTATGCCTAATCTCCCTATCAGGCATTGATACCAGGTTGCACCGTCTATGTTTTCTGGGAATACCAGTTGCCGCTGCAACCATCCTGTCCCGAACATCGGAACACGATGCTTACAGCCGCTCCCATCAGTTTTCAAAGAACCTTCCCGCCGCCGGGGCAAACCGGCGGGGGAATACGATCTATCTCCCTAACGCAATAGCTGGAGAATGCCCTGCATCCTGGCATTCGACTGAGCCAGCATCGCGGTACCACTCTGAACAAGTATCTGATTCTTCGTAAAATCGACCATGACCTCCGCCATGTCCGCGTCACGAATGCGGCTTTCGGAGGCCTGAATGTTTTCATACGCGTTCATGAGACCCTTCGCCGTATGTTCCAGGCGATTGTAATACGCACCGAGATTTGCCCGCTGTTTTGAAATCAGCTTGAGCGCATTGTCGAACACGCCGATATTCCTATTGGAGTACTCTGCGGTCGAAAGCGTCACCGGCTCGCCGGTGAAGTCCTTGAGCTTGAGCGCGAAGGCCGTCATCGTCTGGATATAGACCCGAACCCGCTGGTGCATGTTGGGACCCACGTGAAACCACATTGACCCCGTATGGCTTCCCCGCCCGAAATCTCCCTGCAGGAGCTTCATCTTGTTGAACTCCGCCTGCGAGGCTATCCGGTCCACCTCATCGACCAGCTGGGAAACCTCCACCTGGATAAGCTGCCTGTCTTCCATGGTATAAATACCGTTTGATGACTGGACGGCGAGAACCCTCATGCGTTGAATGATGTCGGAAACCTGCTGGAGATAACCTTCGGCGGTTTGGATCATCGACATGCCGTCTTCCGTGTTCCGTTCGGCCTGGCGTAATCCCATGATTTGCGAGCGCATCTTCTCGGAAACTGCAAGTCCGGAGGCGTCGTCCCCGGCCCGGTTTATCCTCATGCCGGAGGAGAGCATCTCCATGTTCCTGTCCACTTCCCAGTGCTTGAACTTGAGCACACGATGTGCATTGACTGCAGAAAGGTTGTGGTTGATGATCATTGATTCCTCCATGAATCAAGACTGCGACTCCGGCGACCTCCGTGCCACCGTGCTTGGGATTTTTCCCTTACAGATTATTAGTCGGTGAGAGATGAGACGGAATTGAAGGCGATTTTAGGCTGATATTCTGGAATATATCCGTATATATAATAATATGGCTCTATTTTAACCAGTTTAGACCCATTTCGACATTTTTTGCATAATTCCCCTCATTGCTCAAATCGGCATTTGGCAATTTTCCATGAGCAAAAACTTTTATCCCTTTGCCCGATAAGCTCTTTTTTACATCCTTGTAAATAATCACCCTGGTCGATTTAAATTGCAGATTTGTTATTGATGTAATTTACACAATCTGGCAATTGTGTCATAATCTCCATGGCGTGGAGACAGATGTGCCATATAAAAACTGCGGAAGGGAAGCGTCGCATGACCTGAATCACCATTAAATTTCTGCGAAGGAGATTTGACCATGGCTACCCTTTTTAAATTCCGGATAAAAGGACTTCGCGAGCGCATAAATTTTTTCATACTTCTATCTGCGATAATCCCGCTTTTATTATCCATCATCCTTTTCTACGTCACATCGAGACAGGCTATCCTTTCCCTTGCGGAAGAGGATATGAAAAATGCCGTTCAAAACATTGTACGGGTATGCGAAATTCAAAGCGAGGAAGTGGATGCGCGTCTTCAACAGGATATCGATCGATCGTCCGGCGCTGCCAGGGCGGTGCTTGCTGAGTATCGGAACATCCTGCTGAGCCCCCAGAAAACCACGGCAAAGATCACGAACCAGGACAGTCTGGAGGAAAGTCAGGTTGACCTGCCCGAGATGAAATCCGGCGCTACGGTCTTTTTGAAAAACACCGCTATCGTAGACCAGATCGTAGACCGAATCGGTAATCCCGAAGCCACTGCGACCATATTCCAGCTCCACGAAGACAAGCTGATACGCGTTTCCACTAATGTAAAATCCGAAACGGGTGGACGCGCGATCCTGACCTACATCCCGTCCAGTTCCATCGTTTTCAAGACGATCATGGAAGGTAAAACCTACAGGGGAAGGGCAATCGTTGTCAATAAATGGAAGATTACCTGCTATGAGCCTATACGCGCCGCCAACGGAGCCGTTATCGGGGCGTGGTATATCGGAATACCCGCACCTAAAACCGCCGTCTTCGATATGATTGCAAAAAACAGGATAGGCGCGAGCGGGTACATCTATGTGATTAATTCCACGGGGCAAGCGATCGCGCATCCGAGCCTCCGCGGGAAGAGCATGTACGATATCAAGGACTCTCAAACCGGGCAGCTTTTCATCCGGGATATCATCGACCGGAAGGAAGGAACGATAATTTATTCCTTCGAAGAAGGTTCTTCAGAAGAGAAGAAAATCGCGAGCTTCACTACCTTCGATAAATGGGACTGGCATATTGTGGCCGCGGTAACCTACCGCGATATTCTGGCTCCTATCAATCGACTACTTTACCTTTCGCTGGCGCTGCTGATCGGTTTCGCGGTGGTCCTTGTATTCAGCAGCAGAATCCTCGCTAAGCGGCTTACCGGACCCTTCAGAAAAATCATCGACACCGCCGTTATGATAAGCAACGGGAACCTCAGCACCTTCATTCCGCAGCCCCACTACGTAAAATGCGTCGAGGAGAAAAACTGCACCCGCGAAGACTGTCCCGCGCACGACTCTCGCAACAAGGCATGTTGGCGAATCGAGGGAACGCTGTGTGACGACGGGAGAACTATTGAGCAATCAGGCAAACTGGAGTTATGCAGCACGTGTGAGGTGTATAAAAAATCCATTCGTAACGAGATGGACGAGCTCATCGAGGCGGTCAACAACATGATTGTCAACTTCCGCACCCTCATGGAATCCATCAGGTCTATCAGCGATGAGCTCAACAACAGCACTATCGTCCTGTCTGAGGTGAGTGCCAAAGTGGACCTGGAATCCAGGAACCAGGCGGCCGCGATAGAGGAAACGAGTTCCGTGTATGAGGAACTCACCGCCAGCATCGATAATGTCGCAGGCTCAACCAGGAAACAGGCCGAAAAGGTCAACCTGACGAACACTGCCATGGAATCGCTCTCGAACACGATTCACGTGGTGAATGACAATTCATTGAACGCGACCCGGAAGGGACGCGAGACCGTCCAGGAGGCACACAACACCGAAAGCATGCTCAAGACTTCCATCCAGAGTATCAACCAGATTTCCGAAAGCTCGAAAAGGATAGTCGATATCGTCGCCATCATCAACGATATATCGGACCAGATTAATCTCCTTTCGCTCAACGCTTCGATAGAAGCGGCACGCGCGGGAGAACAGGGGCGGGGATTCGCGATAGTCGCGCAGGAAATTTCCAAGCTCGCGGAAGCGACAGCGGCAAGCACCAAGGAGATCGAAGGTCTTATTAAAGCTGTGCGCGGCGATATAGAGACGGGCGCGGGGCTCGTCAAGAACACCGCTGTAGTGATTACCGGAATGATAAAAAATATAGAGGGGGCGGCCGGATTAATCGATCAGATCGCGGGACTCACGCGCGATCAAATCAGCGGAAGCGACCTGGTGCGCGCAGAGGTGAGCGACATTTACAGCGTTTCGGAACAGATCGCGCTCGCGACAGGAGAGCAGAAATCCACAAGCGCCGAAATCCTTAATACCGTTTCACATATCAGCGATTCGATCCAGGAACTTGCGGGTTCCTCACAAGCCATAACCGAATCGGTCGCTTCGCTGCACCGTCAGGCAGTCCAGCTTCAAAATATCATGAGCCGATACACAAGTTAAATGGGGTTTTCGTTCCGATAAGGTACGATCCTTCTAGGAAAGTGGGTTGACATATGTATTAATTTATATATCAAGAATCATAAATAATGACCACAAAAAGGCGCTCGCAGCCCCAATATCCGACTTTGATTATTCAAAAACAACAATTAATCTTGACACTTTTTGTCCGATAAATATAGTATACGAGGATGAGTATTTGTCAGTTTTTATAGATAGAACTCCCGCCGGGAGCATCTATGCGAGCGCGGGGACCGTGGAAGGTAATTATTACCCGATAGCGATCGGTTGGCTGCACGAAGCAGGTCCATCCGGGAGCACGTTTCAAGGCGGTAGCTGGAGTTCATGGGCTTAAATCCTTTTAAAGAATCCAATCTGAACGATCTGCAGAAGAACCTCCGGGATTTCTTTTCGGATCATTTCGGCGATCTTTCAGAACGCATGAAATTGCAGTGGGCGCTCATGGTCAAAAAAGGCCGGGAGCGGATCACCGTGATGTTCATCCCTCATTCCGAGAAAAAAATCGTCAATTTTCATATCTCGATTTTCGCC
Source organism: Spirochaetota bacterium (assembly GCA_004297825.1). Lineage (NCBI taxonomy): Bacteria > Pseudomonadati > Spirochaetota > Spirochaetota bacterium. Next base: position 18,287 of record SCSX01000025.1, on the reverse strand, counting down.
ATATTCTCCTTCACGACGGCGCTCATAATCACCATCGTTATAACATCCATCATTATAGTGAATCATACCTCCACGGTGAAGGAGATATCGAAGCTCAAGATGTACGGCACAAACTCCAAGGAACAGATCGGCCGCTTCAAAGGCGAGATCAATGTACTCTACGATATTTTTCAGAAGCTGAAACCGGAAATCACACACCTGTATTCCCTCACCCCCGGGAGCAATGTCGATTCCCTGTGGGCCAAGGGCGGGGTTCCCAATCCCGACGGCGAAAACGTAACCTCCGACGAGGAATCGCCCCCCATCGAGGTCCTCAACATCGAGGAGATGGACAAGGAGCTTAAAACGACCAGGGAAGTTTTAAAGAAGGTCAAGACCTTCCTGGAGGCGCGCAAAAAGATCATCGAACACACCCCGTCGCTGTGGCCGGTCGACGGTTACATTATATCGAAATTCGGAGACCGCGTGTCCCCCTATACGTTCAGGAAGGAGTTTTCCCAGGGGGTGGAGATCGCCGGCTTCCCCGGCGCGGAGATACGCGCAACGGCGCCGGGAAAAATAGAAAACATCTGGTGGGATCCGGTTCTGGGGCTTTCCGTGTCCGTATCGCACAAGTACGGCTTCGAAACGGTGTATTCGCATTGCCAGCGTGTATCGGTGAACGTCGAACAGATGGTGGGAAAGGGCGAAATCGTCGCCTACGTGGGACGCACGGGCAAGGCGACCAGGCCGCTGTGCCTCTACCAGATTAAAATAGGGACCGAGTTCGTGGATCCCGCGCCATACCTCAACAAGATCGCCCAGTAATTAAATATGATCATGATACGACGGCTCAAGCTTTCCCTCTTTCAGCGCCGGACGCCCGGCAACTTGAACTCACACCGACTGTTCACACCTCCCAAGAACGACTTTCGTTGCCTGAGCTCTTAATCGAGGGGACTGTTCGGCCGATTCACGCAGCCGCGTGCGCCCTTCCCTCGCAGATGTCCTTTAGGCTCCTGAGCGCTTTGGGCCACATCTCCCCAAACATTTTTTCGTATTCCGGAGGCACACTGACGTCGACGTCCATGTGGGTGACACAGTCGCCGGCTGTAAAGGTGTAATTCTCGTCTGCCGGGGTCCATGCCTTCGCCTCGGGGCTCGTGAAATCCTCAATGCCGTCTTTAATTATTCCGAGATGCCTGATCGAGAGGAATTCATGTTTCCGGTTTTCGGCGATCTCGGAGCTCATTCCTCCTTCGCCGCCTGGACCAAGGAACCTGATCTTTGATCCTGTTTCCCACGAACCATCGTAATATGAGCCTTCCGCGAACGCGCTGGTCCACGCCTTGTATGTTTCGGGCCCGATAACGGTGTCCCATACTTTTTCCCTTGGCGCGTTAATCGTGACCGTAAAATGCAGATTTATCATATTGATCCTCCGCATGTGCGGGTGGATTGCCTGAATACTTGCATCCGTCCCCCGCTTTTTAACTTACAGAATTTTAAAAAATACTAATATAACAATTCAAAGACAACTATTATGTATAGACCCTGCTGAATTTTTATCGGATTTTGTAATTATGATTTCTTTCCGGCCTATTCCTGATTAAAGCTCCCGGACATTTGCCAGTTTCTCGAAGTGTGCTCCTCAAAGAAGCTGCCCTTCCCCGTCAAAAAGCCTCCGGGCAGAGGGCTTAAAATTTAAGGAATTCCAGTTGTGCAGTTTCAGCTTGCTGATTGACACAACTCTTGCTATTTTTCGCAAGGGGTGTGCCAAAAGCGTAACCATGCACGATTTAGAACAAGCACCATCCCTGCTGCGACAGCAGTAGGGATGTTTTCTATAAAGGAAGCTGCGATAAACACCAGAGAGTTTAGATTGAATGCTCTGTATAGGTTAAATGGTTAAAAATTCCGGACAGCCCGGACATGGATCCTGTCGTACTTAAATAAGATAAACGCTATGCCACCTCCCCAAAATTGCCGGCCATACGCGCCGTCCCCGGCGAGGCACTCCGTCGAACTCCAATAGCTGTTCACAGCATAACCGCCCACAAGATCTTTACTGGCGAATATTTTCTCAAGCTCGTATCTTGACGGCAGATACCAGTCTGTATAACCTCCTCCGTTATATGCTGCACATAACCCTGCTGCATAGGTAGTAAGTCCTGAATGTGACGGATCATTCTGATCTACAATTGCTTCTGTATTGGTAAGGCCTGTACCTATATCCGTGTTAGTTGTCCCGATCTTGTCTTGAGCTAAAGCCCATTCGAGATTACTTGCCTGATCAGATGCAGCAGCGATGAGGCCGTGAGTTTCACCTGGAACATACCCAGTGTCGCCTGACACGAAGAAATACGCGATCTTCCCTCCAAGATAATCCATTCCGATAGTCAGTAATCTGCACACAACCGCCGTCCGGGGTGATCCTGACATTACAAAACCTGCGGGGCTTATAACTTCAACAGAAACTGTCGCTCCATCGGCTACGGTTATGCCGGAAATCGCAAGTGTTCTTGTTATTCCTGTACCCGTTAAAGTCCCCTTTGCTGCACCGGTAACGGTAATGTCGTCCTCTGTCAATGTTGCAGGGTCAACACTAAATGTCAAAGTCAAGCTTGTTGTGTCAGCAGTGCCGGATGTTCCGCCTACCTGTGTTACACCGGAAAATATAACTGATGTATCATCGTCCGTTTCGCCGCCGCTGTCTCCCCCGGCGCAGCCGCCGGACATGGCGGTCAGTAATAAACTCAGCATGATAAAATAAAATAATTTTTTCATTTTCTGCATTGCTCCTCTTTAGATTCATTCCCATAATTTCTTCATATGATATTTTATTACTATAAAACAGGGAACCTTCAGAATTCAAGCCCGGGCGGAATGGACATACACTGAGAAGGAATGAACAGCAAGTGAAACGTCTTTTTATAAGAAATTTTCATGCTTGCAAGATCTGATATATAATATTCTTAAGAAATGAAAGCTCTAATATGAAAAAGAACCCGTTATATTTATATATTTATGCTGCGATCCTGCTTGCAGCCGCACCACTTTATTCCAACAACAGGGCGCTTCCCGTAGTTATTGACGGTATAAACGAAGTTTACCCCATAGGCCTCAACCTGGAAATCCTTGAAGACAAAAGCGGCAGGCTGGATTATTCCACTGTGAGTTCACCTGGCTACTCTTCAATGTTCATACCTTCGGAAAGGTCCATGCTCAATTTCCGGTTCTCAAGGTCCATCTACTGGGTAAGGTTCAGGGTCACTTTCCCCGAGACAGACAATCGGGGGAGTACCTGGTTTATAAAATATGGATGGCCTAACATATCGTCCGTAACCGCATATATACCGGAAACGAAAGGAGGCTACAGGAAAACTGAAACAGGCGCGTTTTATCCTGCAAGTTCAAGAGAGGTCCCCTATAAATCATATTTATTCAGGCTGGCCGCGCATCCCGGTGAAACTGTCCCGGTTTATATGCGTATTGAATCCGACGGGGTAATCATCATACCGCTTTCCATTTTATCTGAAAAAAAAGTATTCAGCGAAATGGAGCTGGACTTCATACTCAGAGGCGCTTTTACCGGCATAATGTTTTTAATACTCTTCTACCACCTGTTTCTTTACACAGCAGTAAGGGACAGGGACTATCTATATTTCACGCTGTTCATAATCTCCCAGATACTCTATTACGTTCTGAACGAAGGGCTTCAGTATTTCTTTGTTCTTCCCGCGGGGGAACAGGTACGCACTGTCATTATCATGCTTTTATCGTCAATAGCTGTCACATTGGCTACGGTCTTTTCAATCAGCCTGCTGAACCTCCGGGAGGATCTGCCCGCTGCAGCAAGGTTATTCTATGCGTTTATCTGCATCATTATGCTTCTGGCTTTTGCGGCTATCCTGCTTCCTCCCAAACTGGCCTGGAACATTTTCTTCCTGCTGACAATAACCGCCAACCTGATAATGGTAGCGGTCGCGGTAATAAGGCTTGTCCAGGGATACGATATCGCGGTTTACTTTGTTATCATTTATCTGCTCAATATGGTGAGCAATTTTTCAAATACCCTTGTGAGGATCGACCTTGTGCCGTTTAACATGTTTACCGAATATGCCCGGCCGGTTTTCTCGATCACGTCCGCTTTTATCATATCGTACGCCATAAGCCTCCGGATAAGGAGGATGGAGAAGGATAGGATTGCGGCCCAGGCCCTGGCTATAGAAAGCCTTGAAAAATCCGAAAGGCTGAAGGATGAGTTCCTTGCCAATACATCCCATGAACTTAAAACGCCGCTTCATGGAATTGTGGGACTCTCGGAGCTCATGCTTAAAAACAGAACTGAAAAGCTCGGTACGAAGACCAGGGAGAACATTTCGCTCATCTCCGGTAGCGGAAGAAGGCTTATGTCACTGGTAAACGACATACTGGACTTTTCCAGCATAAGGTCCGGCAGTCTGGCTATCAGTACAGTACCGGTTGAACTGCGCGGAACTGTATCCTCCGTGTTCTCGCTTCTCCAGCCCGTGACCGAGGGTAAGGCCATTGAATTGCGCAACAGCATCCCGATAGACTTCGCGGCCGTATCTGCAGACGAGGTACGAATACGCCAAATATTGACCAACCTTGTGGGGAACGCGCTCAAGTTCACGTCATTCGGTGTTATCGAAGCTTCTTCCCTGGTCAACAGTGAAGGCATGGCAGAGATATCCGTAAGCGATACCGGTAACGGCATCGGGCCTGAAGATTTTGAACGCATTTTCAATGCGTTCGAACAGTTGGGAGATTCAATATCCCGTTCCAGGGGCGGCACGGGCCTTGGTCTTGCAATTACAAAAAAACTTGTGGAACTACACGGAGGCACCATCAGCGTGAAATCCGAACCGGGGAAAGGTTCGACCTTTACCTTTACACTTCCTGTGGCTACTACTAACGCGTTACAGGATAATACACGCCCGGGACATGAACACATGCTACACGGCACAATTACAGGACTCCGGGCCGCAGTTTCATCTGATTCCGGTTTTGAACATGCTGACATCGGGCAAAAAACAGGACCGACCATTCTTGTCGTCGATGATGACCCTGTCTCTGTGAAGATACTTAACGATTTTCTTTCCGGCCTGAACTACTGCATATATACAGAGACTGAGGGCAGGGCTGCCCTTGAAAAACTGCAGGGTGATATAAAATTCGACCTGGTTCTCCTTGATGTGATGATGCCCGTCATTTCCGGATATGACGTTCTAAAGAGCATACGGATGAACCGGTCACGAGGAGAGCTCCCGGTCATACTGATAACCGCGAAATCACAGCTCGATGATATCAACAGGGGCTTTGAAGCAGGAGCAAACGATTACATAATAAAACCATTCAACATGGAGGAGCTCTCACTCCGCATAGAGAACATACTGAAACTGAAGAATGCGCTTCTTCCCGAAGAGCCCGGCCTCATGTTAAGAGAGAGGGGGACAAGCTGCATCATACCATACAGGGACATTGTATACCTTTCCTCATCGGGGAAAAAGACTGTAATCCACAAAACCGGCAGCGATGAGGAGGTCAATATGATGCTGAAATATATGGAGCGCAGGCTCCCGCGCACATTCGTAAGGATACACAGACAGTGCATAATAAACACTGCATACCTGGCCAGGGTAACACATATCGACAGCGGCCGCTACGAGGCATTCCTAAATGATGCTGACGATACGCGTCTTATTGTGAGCAGGGCATTGATGCCTAATCTAAAAAAATACCTGGAAGGTAAGGAGTGATTATACAAGTGGGGCGTCTCCCCTCGCCAGACACACCGGTCGCAGAGTGACGCCGCATTTTTCTATATAGGAATTATGATCTAGGAATTTCCGGCCTCTTCCTGGTTAAAGCTCCCGGCCATAAACCAGCTTCTCGGAAGTGTGCTCCTCAAAGAAGCTGCCCTTCCCCGTCAAAAAGCTTCCGGGCAGAGGGCTTAAATTTTATTTCATTGAAATAGAGAAAAGTATCTTTTTTGCTATATCGATTCTCGTTTTAACCTGTGAATCGTTCATATCGAAATTAACATGTATGTGAAATATAATTGTTTTTCCATTATTTCTTTTTATAATTAGCGAGTAATAAGGATTCCCTTCAGGAATTTTACCAGCTTTATAGTATGATTCTATGTTATTATGATTGTATGAAATAAATTCGTCGTAGTCCCTCTCCGCCCCGAGAGCTTTCATGGATGGGGATTTCCCTTCTTCTTCAATTTTCAAGCGATTCGCATAATCTTCATTTAAGAATAATATTCCAATCGTGTTTTCTCTGCTGATGAATTTGTACTCCTTCTCAAGAGTATTGATTTTATTTATTTTGCGCTTTTCTCCACCCATTGACTGATAATTAATATTATTTGGTATATAAAACACGATTTCTTCTAGTTTTGTGTACCGTATCCACTCTTTTGTTAGATATGAAACCTCATCTACTTTTACCCAACCAATATTTCCGTTTATTACTTTTACTTGGATTAAATTATTAACAATCTCCTCATCCATTACTTCAATTTTATCCATATACTTCAACATTTCTACTGGCATACTGCCGCTGGTATCTCTATATAATGCAACGTTATCGTTAATAACAATACCACCTTTAAAAGTAACTTTTGTTTGTTTATTATTGCAACTTCCAATAAGAATCAATACACATGCAACGATTCCCATTTTGCTTAATTTCATTCTAATTTCCTCCTCCATCAGTAGACCACAGATCCATTCTCGGGATCAACGCACCTCGGAATTTTAATCCAGCTCTTTGTTCTAGGATTATAAGCCTCATTAGTGAAAGGATTAATTATCTGTTCATGGTAATGAGGTCCAGTTGAATAAACTCCAGTAGCACCGCTGCGCCCTATCATGGTCCCTGGAAAAACGATTTTCCCAGCTTCAACATATCTTTCTGAAAAATGCATTCCTGTCGTTTCAATGCCAAATATATTCTTTGCTATTTATACATAGGAATTTGCGTCCTCGCCACGGTGATAGTGTCCCGACATAACCGTGTTCCTCGGAAGTGTGCTCCTCAAAGAAGCTGCCCTTCCCCGTCAAAAAGCCTCCGGGCAGAGGGCTTAGAATTTGCGAACGTCCTGAATCGAGCTTTTTTTAAAAGCCTGGGCAAAACGGCCATCGACCGTTCCACAGATTCTGCATAATGGTGATGAATAGTCAACAATAATCGAGAAGATTAGAAGGGTCATCCATAATAAAAACCCCGCACCATGGCGGGGTTTTTATTATTCATTGCGTGGAATTCTTCTACATGTCCTCTTCGCTGCGCTTGCTGATGAGAAGCTCGTCCGGCACCTCTTCGATGTGTTCGCCGATCTGCACCGCGAGGCGTGTGCCCACCACCCCCGGCCGGCACTTGAATTTTTTCCGCCCGCTTATCCTGAGCACCATGTCCGAGCTGATCTTGGTGTCGGGAAGCTTGACGACGTCGCCCACCGTAAGGTTCATTACCTCCTGCATGGTGACCTCGACCTCCCCTATTTCGGCGGAAATGGGAAGCTCAACGGATTCCAGACGTCCCTGGATGATCGTCATATTTTCGTCGGTAGCGCCCTTGCGTATGCTCGAATACCAGTACTGTGCTGAAAGCTTGGAAATGACGGGCTCGATGGTGATATACGGAATACAAAGGTTCGTCATTCCCTCGACCTCGCCCACCTTGGTTTCGAGCGTGATGAGCACGACCATGTCGTTCGGGGGTACAATCTGGGCGAACTGCGGGTTCGTTTCGATGTTTCCCAGCCGGGGACGCAGGTCTATCACGTTCGACCACGCCTCGCGAAGGTTCCCCAGGATGCGGACGATGATCCCCTCCATGACCGAAAGCTCGATATCGGTGAGCTCGCGGCTTATCTTCGCCGATTCGCCCAGTCCGCCGAAAAGTTTGTCGATGATGGTAAAGGTGATGGACGGGTCGATCTCGAGCACGGCGGATCCCTTGAGGGGGTCCATGTTGATGACGGCCAGGGTCGTCGGGTTGGGAATCGACCGGATGAATTCCTCGTAGGTGAGCTGGTCCACCGAGGCCACGTGCACGGACACGAGGGCGCGCAGCTGCGCCGAGAGCGCGGTGGTAGTGAGGCGCGCGAAGGTCTCGTGCATCATCTGGAGCGTACGAATCTGGTCCTTGGAAAACTTGTCGGGACGCCGGAAGTCGTAAATCTTGACCTTCCGCTGCTCCTTTGCGGCGCTGTAGTCCGTCGTGTCCACCTCTCCGGTGGAAATCGCGGTCAATAGCGCATCAATTTCGTCCTGCGAAAGTATTTCGGTCATCTGGACTCACCCTTGTTCACCGTCGCCTCTATATCCGTACAAAGCCAGAAATCCCTGAATTTTTCAAGCGTATATCGGTACGTGTATGAAATAGGCTTCCTGGGGGCATACCTCTTGACCTGCACATCCACGTACGCGGCGCTTTTATCGTCCTCGATGGATTCCCTGAGCACGCGGAATTCCTTGATGTAATCGGTCCGCGGCCGCATGAGAAATTTATTAAAATCCTCGATGATTTTCAACTTTTCCATTTCGTCCGCGTTCGTATACATCTGTACGAACTGGGGATAGGCGTTGATAAACTTTTCGGCCCTCAGGTATTTGAAGAAATTGTTCCAATTGTTCTCCCGCTCGGCGCTCAGAAGCAGCACCACGACCTCGGAGGGCGCGAGCTCGCGCTTAATGCCCGCGATCACGCTCTTTCGCTCCCGGCCCGGGGAGCGCACAATTTTGAACGTGAGGGTGTTCTCGCTCATCAGGACTGCCTGGTCGCGGGCGTCGGGGTAAAAGTATCCCTTTACCCGATATTCGATGTCCATGTCGAGCGAGTACAGCGTCTTCAGGTTGATGGTGTGCACCATCGTCTCGTTGGGCATAAGGGTCAATTCGCGCGGATCGAGGTCGCGCACCACCTCGTCGAAATTCCGGTTCATCAGGCGATGGGGAACCGTGGTTTCCGCTTCCCTTCCCCCCGAATCCATCACTACGGGCTGGAAGGTGGTGTACGCGTTCGTGTGGCCGCTCGTGTCGTACACGCGGAAGCTTTCCTTCTTGTCCGAGTTATTTCGGATGACGATGTTCACCGTGACGGGCTCGTCCTCGGTAAAGACGAACCTGTCCATGCCGATCGTCACCCGGAACGGTGATCGTTCGACCGGGTCCTCCACCCTGACCGCATGTACTATCGATTCCCAGGCGGGGATTCCAGCCATAATGATGACGAACATGATGAGCTTTTTTATCTTCATGCGCACTGCGTGCCCTGTATACAATTCTCTGATATTATATCGGCAGAAAGACCCCCTACCCTGATGAAAAATATGGCCCTGCCGGGAGCCTTATCTGCGCATCCCCCGCGAGATAACCTCCCGGAGATTCGGAAGCTTGGGCTTGCGCTCGATCGTGAACAGCCCGTTTTTTTCCTGGAAGGTATCGGTGAACTGCGTGTAGCACAGGCCCTTGATCTCGTGATGCGCGGCGATGAGCTGCAGGTGTTTCTTGAGGAATTCCTCTAGCGGAAGCTCCTCGTGTGCGTACATGCCGAACCCGTATCCCCCAAACTCGCTGATTACAAGCGGCGATTCCGCATCCGCGCATCCCTTCAGGCAGGGGGTCTGGATGTTCTCCTTGCCCATGAGCATTTTCAGGAAATTGGGCCAGAGCGACGCCACGCGCACCCCTTTGGCAAGAAGCTCATAAAAGCGCCCCGTTTCATCCATGCGTGGGATATAGTGATGAATATCCATAACGTCGGTCTTCATGTGGTGAAAGCCGCTGTTGTCGATGATGAGATAGCCGGGGTACTGTTCCCTGCAGCGGGAATACAATTCCACGATCTCGTCGCGCGCCGCGCGGGAGCCGAATATATTGTAAATTCCCCAGCTCTCGTTGTAGAGAACGAGGGTGATCACGCTCGGGTGCAGCGCGTCCCGCTGCATCGCCTCCCTGAGCTGCATCTCGAGGGAGCGCAGGTTTTTCCGGGACGGCCAGTAATAGGACGGCATTTCCTCCCATACCAGGAAACCCAGCATATCGGCCCAGTAAAGGAACGCGGGATGTTCGAGCTTCTGGTGAAGCCTGCACCCGTTGAAGCCCGCCGACTTCATGAGCTGTACGTCGGCGCGGAATTCCGCACGGTTGACCGGCGTGTAATGTCCCCGCGGGTAGTATCCCTGGTTCAGTAAAAGCGTCTGGTAGAGTTTCTTCTTATTCAGGAAAATTTCACCGCCCGCGGCCTCGATGGACCTGGCCCCGAACAGGAGATATATCCTGTCATATTCGCTGGTCCCCGTGGTCAGGATGATCTCAACCGGGTGCAGCGCGGGGTATTCCACGCTCCATTTTTCGAACACCTTCTCCGGGATCTCGAACTCGACGTGCCCGGCACCCATTGGATCGAGCGCCGATATTTCCAGCTGCTCATACCGCGCCTTTTTATCCGGGGTGCGGTCCTTACCATACACCTGGGCCTGATAGACCCGGCATATCGCGCGCACGCTTCCATGGACCGCCGAGCCGGTTCCCCTGATGCCCGCGAAAAAAATCACGTTCCTGTTCCCGTCGCGCCTGCACCAGAACGATTCGATGTGCACCGCGCCGACGGGTTCGATCCACACGTCCTGCCATATCCCGGTACAGCCCGGGTACCATACCATGAACGGTTTTTTCAGGAATGTCTGCTTGCCGCGGACCTGGCTCATCGAAAGCGAATCCTCGACCATCACCGCGAGTATATTGTCTTCCTGAAATCGTTCGACCGGGAACGAGAAGGGCGTGTACCCGCCCTCGTGAGAACCCAGGAGCTCGCCGTTCAACCAGACGCTCGCCCGGTAGTCCACGGCGCCGAATTTCAGGAGGCCGGTGCCCAGTCCCTGGGGACGCTTGAAATGCCTGAAATACCAGAAGCGCCCGGTTTTCATGATGCCCGCGGGCGTGAGCCCGCGCGGTGCGAGCGCCTCCTGGTTTATCTCCGATTCCAGGGAAAAGGGAACCCTTACCTTTACCGGGGTAACGCCCTCGACGGCGGTTCCGCCGAAAAGCCTCACTGCAAACTCCCTGTCGAACCACTGCTTGAGCATGCCCATCCCGCTTCTGTCCGGGCAGAGCAGCCATTCCCCGTTCAGGATGAACGAGGGGCTCCGGATGAATTCCGGGCGGGGAAAGACGTCCCTGCCCTCGCTTTTGAGCGCAGATTTAAGCGTGCAGCGTATCGGCTCCATATGATCTCACCCCGGTAAGATTGATAGCGTAGTATGCATCCGGCGCCTTAAAGTTCAATTCAAATCTTCCCCGCAATTTCTGCAAATGGCGTCGGCCGTTCGAACGCCGTCGACCGCGGAGCTCACGATCCCCCCCGCGTAGCCGGCGCCCTCGCCCGCGGGGTAAAGTCCCCGGTGAGACAGGGACTGGAAATCGTCTCCCCGCACGATGCGCACCGGGGACGAGGTCCGGGTTTCCGCGCCGATAAGAAGCGCCTCCCGGGTGATGTAGCCCTTCATGCGCGCATTGAAGCTTTTCAGCCCCGCCTCTATTTCGCGCGAAATCCACCCGGGGAAAAGCGTGCGCAGGTTCGCGGGCGTGACACCGGGATTGTACGAAGAACGGGGAAGGGATTCGTCGAGCCTGGATTCGAGAAACGACGTGAGGCGCTGCGCGGGGGCGCGGTAACCGCCCCGCCCGGCTTCAAAGGCGTTCCGTTCGATCTCCCGCTGGAACTCGACGCCTGAGAGCGCATCGGCCCCCAATGCCTCCGCCGACACCGCTACGACCACGGCCGCGTTGGAATACCCTCCGCTTCGCGCGGAACCGCTCATCCCGTTCGTGCAGAGCAATCCGTCCTCCGAGGAGGAGTTGATGATTTCGCCGCCGGGGCACATGCAGAACGTGTACACGCCGATCCCGGTTTCCCTGTCGTTATACGCAAGTTGGTAGTCGGCCGGCGGGAGCGTCCCCGCGCGCGCGGCCTTTCCGTACTGGATGAAATTTATAAGCTCTGCCGGGTGCTCCGCGCGAAGCCCCACGGCGAATCCTTTTTTCTCCATGCGGACGCCTTTCCCCTGGAGCATGTACAGCGTGTCACGGGCCGAATGCCCCGTCGCAAGAACCACGCTATCGGCTTTGATCTCGCCCCCGTGCGTCCCGACGACGCCTTTCGCGACGGCTCCCTCCGTCACGATGTCGATCACGCGTTCGCGGAAGACGAGCGCGCCACCAAGCCCGGTAATCCCGGCGCGGATGCTCTTTAGTATTTTAACCAGACGGTCCGTCCCCAGGTGGGGCTTCTGTTCGTACAGGATCGATTCCGGGGCCCCGTGGGCGACAAGCGTTTCGAATATCCACGCGGCCTCGGGCCGGCGGGTGCGCGTGGTGAGCTTGCCGTCCGAACAGGTCCCCGCGCCTCCCTCGCCGAAAAGCACGTTGCTTTCCGGATCGAGCGTTCCGTGGGACCTGAGCGCATTAATATCGTGCATCCGTTCCTCGACCGGTTTTCCCCGCTCGAGGATGGTAACCTGCGCCCCCGCGGCAAGGAGACGGAGCCCGCAGAATAGTCCCGCAGGTCCCGATCCCACGATTATTACGCGCAACGGCCTGTGGAGCCTTGGGACGGCCGGCAGGGGTTCCTGCGTCGCATGCGCTACCCCCTCGTGCCCGAGGAGCCTTTGGGCATCGTCGTCGGGAACCTCGCATTCCACGCGGTATCGATAGGCGATGCGCGACTTGTCCCTGGCATCCAGCGATTTGCGCGTGATCCTGGGCGAGACGGCATACGATATCTGGAATTTCCGGCGCAGGGCTTCACCGAGCGCGCTCTCGGGATCTCCCGGCGGAAGGAGGATATTGTCGAATACGAGTATCATGATTGGTGAACCCCCTGGGAAGAAAAGAATGGACAAACGGCCGCGCGCGCCGTAGAGTTATCTACTCAGCGCCCATTGAAGGGCGCACGGCAACCCTTTTTTCCTTCCGGGGATTTGCCTCGCGGCTCTCGACTATGCTATTTAGTAGCACACTGGTGTGTGCGACCCGATTTCCAGAACTTGTCAAGGGGGTATCTATGAAACGCCTGCTTCTGGTTTTTATGATGATTTTTTCGATGGTGTATGCGGGAACGGCGGTCGCGGGTGAACCGTCCTCCGAGCCCATCTTGAAGCTCAATACCAAAATGCACACGTCGAGCATATGGCGCATCGATATGGACACGCAGGGTTATTACCTTGTCACGGCGTCCGACGACAAGAGCGTCATGGTATGGAACGCGAAGACAGGTGAATACCTGAAGACCCTTCGCCCCCCCATCGACAAGGGCAACGAGGGCCGCGTGTACAGCAGCGCGATCTCAAAAGACGGCCGGTTCGTCGCGGCCTCTGGATGGACGGGCTGGGATTGGCACGCGCAGTGCTCAGTATATATCTTCAACACCTCGAGCGGCGAGATGGTCGCGCGGGTCACGGGACTGGACAGCGTGGTCTACGATCTGGAATTCTCCCCGGACGGAAAATTCCTCGCCGCGACCATGGGCAGGAACGGCGCGAAGATAATCAGCACCGCGAACTGGACGGTGACCGCGTCGCTTACTGGCTATTCCGACCAGAGCCACTGCGCCGCATTCGATAAAAAGGGCAACCTCGTGACCAGTTCTTTCGACGGTCACCTGCGCCTGTACGATTCCTCGTTCCAGCTCCAGAAGGATGTCCTGGTGCAGGGCGGGAAGAAGCCCTACGGGCTCGCGTTCAGCCCCGACGGGAAAAAGATCGCGCTGGGCTACCAGGATTCCCCGCGCGTGCAGGTCTTTGACGCCTCGAGCCTGGAACTGCTTTATGAGCCCGATATTGCCGGCGTCGACAACGGGAAGAATTTCCTTAACACGGTATGCTGGTCCAAAGACGGAAAGCAGCTCTACGCGGGCGGCTATTACATGATCTACGTCAACGGAAAGTGGTGGAGCCACATGCGCCGCTGGGAAAAAGAGGGGAAGGGCAAATTCAAGGACTTCCCGCTATGCCTGAATACCTGCTGGGACATCAAGACGCTCACCGACGACAGCTTCGTGTTTTCCGGGTATTACCCGGATTTCGGCCGGTTCGACCGGGACGGAAAACAGCTCTATTACAAGTCGAGCGAGGTTTTCAGCTTCGCCGACAACGACAAGAGCAAGCTGAAGATTTCCGATGACGGGTTTACCATAGGATTCGCTCCCTACTCCGGCGCTGCATATACCTTTTCGCTGCGCGAGCGCCAGCTCCTCGAAAAGCAGGCCAATTTCCCCGCGTCGGTAACATCGCGGGGGGGAATCACCATCACCGACTGGCTGAATTCCACCGCGCCGCGGCTAAACGGCACTCAACTCTCGTTCCTGGAAAAGTACGAGCGCTGCATCAGCGCGGATATATCCAGCGACGGCGGCACGATCGTGTTCAGCGCCGACTACAGCATCTACGGGCTTGACGCGAACGGGACCCAGAAATGGAAGATTACGGCACCCGGGACCGTGTGGTCGGTTAACATCGCCGACGGCAGGGAGGTGTTCGCCGCGACCTACAGCGACGGAACGGTCCGCTGGCACCGGCTTTCGGACGGCAGGGAGCTCCTGGCCCTCTTCGTCACGAATGACGGAAAGCGATGGGTGCTCTGGACCCCCTCCGGACATTACGACAGTTCGCCGGGCGGCCAGGACCTCATCGGCTGGCACGTGAACGAGGGGACCGACCGCACGGCAAGCTTTTATCCTGCCGGGCGCTTCGCAAGCACCACCTACAGGCCGGACATAGGCACCTATATCCTCGACCTGCTGGACGTCGATCTTGCGCTGCAAAAATCCGGAGAGTCCCGGGGGATTACGGACACGGGACGTAAAAACATTCTACAGTCGCTTCCGCCCACCGTGACGATACTCTCGCCGGAAAACGGCGCCACGATGACGAGCGCGCTGGTCCAGATCCAGGTGCTCATTAAAACCCCGGAAAACGATCCGGTGACCGAAATTCGAACCCTGGTGAACGGGCGCCCCTCGGGCGAGGACGTGCGCGGGATCATGATCCGCCCGCGCTCCAAGGCGGGAGAGCCCCATACCCTGAAGATCACCATCCCCGAGGGGGAGTGCGAAATCTCCATTCTCGCAAAAAACTCGATGGGATACAGCGAGCCCGCTACGGTGCGCATCATCTACGGACGGGTCACCACCTCCGGCGACGATGAATTCCTCATCAAGCCCAAGCTCTACATCCTCGCGATCGGCGTGTCTAATTACAACGATGAGAATCTGCGCCTGCGCTACCCCTCCAAGGACGCAAAGGATTTCACCGAGCTCATGGCGAAACAGAAGGGCGCCCTTTACCGTGACGTCGTGACAAACCTCATCACCGACGAAAAGGCCACGCGCGACAGCATACTCGAAGGCCTCGAATGGATACAGACCGAGACCACCTCGAAGGACGTCGCGATGATCTTTATCGCCGGTCACGGGATGAACGACAACAACGGCCACCTCTATTTCCTCCCCGCGGACGTGATCGTCGAAAAACTGAAACGGACCGGGCTTCCCACCGAGGAAATTTCCCGCACCGTCGCGGCGATCGCGGGAAAGGTGATATATTTCATGGACACGTGCCACTCGGGAAACATGACCGTGGCACGCCGGGGGGGCGACATCGATCTTACCCAGGCCCTGAACGAGCTTTCATCGGCGGAGAACGGCGCGATCGTATTCTGCTCCTCGTCGGGGAAACAGTATTCCCTGGAGAGCGAAAAGTGGGGAAACGGAGCCTTTACCAAGGCGCTGCTTGAGGGTCTCTCGGGCAAGGCCGATTACGTGGGGAAAAACAAGATTACCATAAACCAGCTCGACCTGTACCTCTCGGAGCGGGTAAAGGAGCTCACCAACGGCAAGCAGACCCCGGTCACGGCCAAGCCGGAAACCGTCAGGGATTTCACGATCGTCATCAAGAAGTGATATCCATAAAAAGTAGTTAACGGCACCATGGCCTGCGCACGATATTAGAGGGATCCCTATGGCTATGGATCAGGGAATTGCATATGGAAAATGATCGCAAGACACTCAGCCTCGCGAAGATCAGTTTTATCAACCAGAAAATCAATTCCAGCATGGAGCTTTCAACCCTGCTGAATGTGATTCTTGAAACGGGAAAGGAGATAGTCAACGCCGAGGGCTCCTCACTCCTCCTGGCCGACGGGGCTACGGGCGATCTCGTCTTCCTCGTGGTGCACGGCGATAAGCGCGAGGTCATCAAGGATCAGAAGGTGCCCCGGGGAAAGGGCATCGTGGGCATCGTCGCTGATACCGGCAAGCCGCTCATAGTGACGGACGCGCAGAATGACCCGAGGTTTTTCAAAGAGATCGACAGCAAATCGGAGTTTCACACCAAGAACCTGGTGTGCGTCCCGATGATGGTCATGGGGAAGCTCGTCGGCGTGCTCGAGGCGGTGAACGCGATCGGCCGTCAAGGCTTCGACGAAACCGACCAGCGGCTGCTTACCTATATCGCCGACCAGGCCGCCATAGCGCTTAATTACAGGAGCCTCGTGGACGAGCTCACCAGCCGTATCGACGAGCTTACCGCCCTTTACGAGATTTCGCAAACGCTCTCGGTCCTCAAATTCGACCATAATGTGCTCAACAACATCATGTCGTCGATTTCGAAGGCTTTGTCCTCGGAGCGAAGCTCCCTCATGCTCTACGACCAGGAGCGGAAAAAGCTCGTCCTCATCGCAAGCTACGGCCTGCCCGAAACAATCACCCCGGGCACACAAATCGATATTGACGACTCCGTCGCAGGGTACGTGTACAAAACCGGGGACCCGCTCATCGTCGTGGACAGGGCAAAGGATTTCCCCTTTCTTCCGGTGGATCCCACCCGGACCTACCGGACGAAATCCTTCATCGCGGCGCCGGTGAGGCACAACAACCAGACTATCGGGGTCCTGAGCATCACGGACAGGAAAGACAGTTCGATTTTCGATTCGATAAACCTCAGGGTGATCACGACCATCGCCAATCACGTCGCCGACGCGTACAGGAACATCGAGTATCTGAATAACATCGAGGCGCAGCGCCGGCTCGAGCAGGAGATCGACATCGCCGCGGAGATTCAGAGAAAGATCCTTCCCGCCATTCCGAAATCTTTCAGGACGCACCGGATGGCCGCGTTCAACAAGCCCGCGAAGGAGGTTGGCGGCGACTTCTACGATTTTTCCCGCATAGACGAAAACAAGTACGCGGTGCTTATCGGCGACGTCTCGGGAAAGGGTATTCCTGCCGCGCTGTTCATGGGGTCGGCGCGCAACATCGTGAGGGCCGAGATGCGCATCAACAACCAGCCCGCGACGCTCCTTGCGCATTCCAACAAGTACGTGCGCGAGGACTCGGAGCACGGCATGTTCGTGACGCTCTTCTACATGCTGGTGGATACCCATAACAGCATCATAAACTACGGATGCGCGGGCCACAATCCGCCGCTCCTTATCCGGAATAAAACCAGGGAAATCGTGAAACTGAACGCGCGCGGCAAGGCCCTCGGCATTGCCGCGGAGTCGGCGTTCGAGGAGCGCATCATACTCTTCGAGCCGGGCGATATGCTCATTTTGTTCACCGACGGCGTCCTCGAATACCTGGGCGACCGTGACATCGACGAGGGCGAGGAAAGGCTCATCGAAATCGCCCTCGGCAATTTTGAAAAATCCCCCGTGGAGCTTATCGGCCTGCTGGAAGAAAAGCTGAGCGAGAAGTCACTACACAGCGATTTCATGGATGATTTTACCATTCTCTTTTTCAAGTTTTAATTTCCGGAGCGGCTGGTCTGAAAATGAAGCATTACCGAACAATATTCGTCGTCGTGGGCATTGCGATACTCCTCCTGCTTTTTTACAGCTTCGGCGTGGAAAAAACCCTGAGCGACATCATCGAAATGGGATGGAATTTCTGGATCATCGTCGCGATCTTCCTTTTCAATAATATCTTCATGACCTACGCCTGGCGGATACTCATCAACCATCCGCTCGATCGCTCGCATTACCCTAAACTGCTGCTCGCGCGTATCGCAGGGGATTCCACGTCCTCCGTGAACGCCATCGCCACGTTTGCCGGGGAGGCCCTGCGCGCCATCTATGTCAAGGACATCATTCCCTTCAGGATAGGCCTCGCCTCCGTGGTGCTCGACCGGACCATCCATATCGTGTCGACGGTGCTCATGACGCTTACCGGGATACTCATCGGGTTTTTCGTGCTCAATATCCCGATCTATG
>SCSX01000024.1 GCA_004297825.1 Spirochaetota bacterium | reverse complement strand
TATGACTCTCCTTGGTTAACAGATGCGGGGAAGCTGCTCCTCGGTGAGGAGCGGCAAAATCCGCCGGCCCCCGATGGCGGTTTCCAGGTATGCCTTGCCCGGGTGATCCGGCCCGACCTCGCCGATGATCCTTGAATACGCACCCTCGGGAACTTCCTTCATGACCTTCACGATCTTCTCCGCTTCTGCGCGGCCGACTATCATAAGTACCTTCCCTTCATTCGCCGCGTAAAGGGGATCGATGCCGAGCATCTCGCTCACCCCGCGCACCTCGCCGTGAATCGGCAGCGCCCCTTCCACCAGCTTGATGCCGAACTCCCGTCCCTTCACGACCTCATTGAGAACCGACGCAACCCCGCCCCGCGTGGGGTCGCGCATGAACTTGATGCTTCCGGGAAAATCCCGCGACACCCTCCCGATCAGGTGATTGAGCGGCGCGCAGTCCGATACCAGCCCCCTGCTGAAACTCAGCCGGTTCCGCTCTGCCATTACGGCGATGCCATGGTCGCCGATATACCCGTTTATGATCACCGCGTCTCCGCCCTCGATCGGGCGTCGCTCGACATCCCCGTCCAATATACCAATGCCCGCGGTATTTATAAAGATTTTATCCCCCTTTCCCTTCTGCACGACCTTGGTGTCGCCGGTCACGATCTTCACCCCGGCGTAATCCGCGGCCTTGCGCATGGAAACGAGAATATCTTTCAACAGCGCGATTTCGAGGCTCTCCTCGAGTATAAGGGCGCATGAAAGATACAGGGGCCGTGCGCCCATGACCGCGAGGTCGTTCACGGTGCCGTTCACCGCGAGCGAACCTATGGTGCCCCCGGGAAACACCACCGGTGACACGGTGAAGCTGTCCGTAGTGAAGGCGATCCTGCCGGTTCCCACGTTGAGTATCGCCGCGTCGTCCAGCTGCACGTTTTCCCGGCCCAGGGTCTCGCGGATGAGCGTTTCGATCATCTCGTTCATGAGCTTCCCGCCGCTCCCGTGGCCCGGAAGGATCTTGTCTTCCATCATTTTCTCCCGTACTTGTAATACGCGGAACAGGGCCCCTCGGTGGAAACCATGCAGGGACCCACGGCCCGCTCGGGCGTGCATGCCTTTCCAAAGAGCGGGCAGTCCGTGGGGATGATGAGCCCGCGCAGCAGGTCCCCGCAGCGGCAGCCCGGATGTTCCCTGGGCGGCGGGGGCGTGACCGGGAACTTTTTAAGGGCGTCGAATTCCGCGAACTCGTCTTTTAACACAAGCCCGCTGCCGGGTATGGTCCCGATCCCGCGCCATTCCGTATCCACGACGCGGAATACGTCACGCATGATTTCCTGCGCCTTGAGGTTTCCCTGGTCGCGCACCACCCTGGTATATTCGTTCAATATCGCCGGCTCTCCCGACTCGATGAGGTCGAGAAGCATCTGGGTTCCCTTCACGAGGTCGTGGTTCTCGAATCCCACGACCACGCAGGGCTTCCCATATTCATCGGCGATGAAACGCCAGGCGTTTACGCCGATGATCGCGCTCACGTGCCCGGGAAGGATGAATCCGTCGATATTCACTTCCTTCGCGTCCAGGAGCGCGCGCACCGCGGGGACCGTAACCTTGTTCCCGCACAATATCGAAAAATTGGCGACACCGCGCTCTTTCGCATTTTGTACGGCAATCGCCTCGGCGGGCGCCGTGGTCTCGAAGCCCACACTTAGAAACATGACCTGGATCCCGGGATTCTCCGCCGCGATATCGACCGCGTCGACGGGCGAGTACACCACTTCGACCCTCATCCCCTCGGCCTTTTCCCTGCCAAGGGAGCTGTATGAAGACGGGACCTTGATCATGTCGCCGAACGTGGCGATCACCACCCCGTGCACCTTGCCGATCTCGATGGCGCGGTCAAGGTATTCGTTCTGCGTCACGCACACGGGACAGCCCGGTCCGTCGACCAGATAAAGCCGTTCGGGAAAAATATCTTTCACTCCCGTGCGGAAAAATTCCGTCGTATGGGTTCCGCACACCTCCATGATGCGCACGTCGCGCGTCAGCACGCGGGCGGAAAAATTATCGGCCATTTCTTTCAAGCTTTTCACATGCGTCACCTGATTGACTCCCTGGCGATCGCTATCTGGCCCAGTGCCAGGCAACCGTCGTTGAAGGGTATTTTTCGCGGGACGAGAATGTCAAATTTATTTTTTCGAAGCCCCCGCATCGTCATCCCGAGGAGGAGCCTGTTCTGGAACGCGCCCCCCGAAAGCGCGGCCGTCGATATTCCCGTCCTCTCGCGAAGCCGCCCGGCGATGGCAAGGGAGGAGCGCACTATCGCGGCATGAAACCTGTACGCGATCTCGTCGACATGCATCCCCCGTCCCAGAAGTGTAGCGCAATATCGCACGAGTTCATCCGTGGAGAGCTCCATGACCTCCCCCTCGGCGATGGGAACCGTGTAACCGTCATCGCCTCCGGACCTCGATCCGCGAAGCGCCGCTTCTTCGATGAGCTGGGCCGCCTCCGCCTCCGTGCTTATCCGGTCCGCTATCCCGAGCATCGACGCCATGCCGTCAAAAAGCCTCCCGATGCTGCACGCCAGCGGTGAGTTTATATTTTTGTCGATGATCTCGATCACCATTTCCGCACGCGCGCCGCGTTTCCCGAGGGTCCATTCCCTTCCCCGCGCCCCGTATTCGAGGGCGACGCCGATCTTCCACACGTCCCGTATCGCGGATTCTCCGCCCGGCAGCGGAAAATACGAAAAATGCGCCATGCGCGTGAACGTGCCTTTGTCGGCGATCATGAATTCGCTTCCCCAGAGCCTGCCGTCGGTACCGTATCCCGTGCCGTCGAACGCGATTCCGATAACCGGTGTATCGGACCCCGAATCCTCGAGGACGGAAGCAATATGCGCGTGATGGTGCTGTGTTTTCAGCCGGGGAATCCCTTTTTCTTCCAGCGAATCCGCGAACTGCGACGTAAAATAACCGGGGTGGAGGTCCGATACCACCACGTCCGGGGAGAACGCGTATACGCGGCTCAGGTGGGCTATCGTCGAGCGGTACAGTTCGTTGCCCGCGAGCGTCGCCAGGTCCCCC
This sequence comes from Spirochaetota bacterium, assembly GCA_004297825.1. Lineage (NCBI taxonomy): Bacteria > Pseudomonadati > Spirochaetota > Spirochaetota bacterium. The sequence goes on along the minus strand of SCSX01000024.1, from coordinate 46,432 downwards.
ACGAATTGCGAAAGTACGACAACGCCGCCCCGCGCGATCGCGAAGCTGTTCTTCAAATCCCCGCCGGTCGCGAGCATGCTCTTTTTCGATTCCGCCGCCCTGAACGGTACCGGCACGTAGCCGCGCGACCGCCTGATGAAATACGGGATTTCGTCCTGGACGAACAGCACGCTGTCGTCGCTGAATTCGACGATATCGCGATTATAGCTGACAAACAGGTCAGCTATGTGTCCAAGCCTTTCCCGCGCATCGTCTTCCCTGAACACGATCGGTTCGTCGCTGACATTGCCGCTCGTCATTACGAGAACCATGCCCGGATTGTACTCAAAAAGCAGGTGCTGGAAGGGCGCATACGGAAGCATGATCCCGATATCGCTCAACCCCGGCGCGACCAGGCCACTCACGCGGGGCTCCCTCGTCTTGAGCACGACTATGGGCCTTTCCTTCGAAAGGAGAAGCGCGCGCTCCGCGGGAGAGACGTATAAAAATGACTCAATAGAATCGATGCTGCCCGCCATGAGCGCGAACGGCTTGAAGGGCCTGCCTTTTCGCGCGCGCAGCAGGCCCACCGCGTCATCGTTCCCGGCATCGCACGCGAGAAGGTATCCGCCCACGCCCTTGATCGCGACGATCGCCCCATGTTCCAGCGCCGCGAGCGTCTCCCGGGCGACCGATTCCGTATCCGCGGCAAGAACTTCCCCTTTTCGGTTCATCAGTTTGAGCGAAGGACCGCAGCGGGGGCACGCGTCAGGCTGGGTGTGGAATCTCCGGTCGGCCGGGTCCGCGTATTCCTTCGCGCATTCCGCGCACATGGTAAACGGGGACATCGAGGTGTTTCCCCGATCGTAGGGTATATCGGCGATAATACTGAAACGGGGACCGCAGTTGGTACAGGTGATGAAGGGATAGTGATGCCTGCGGTCATGGGGGTCGGAAAATTCCCGCATACAGTCGGCGCAGACCATGGTGTCGGGCGCGATAAAGGCTGAACGCTCCGTGGCTGCCGTGCTTGCTTCAATTAAAAAACCGCCGGCCCCGCGCGGCGCGGCGTCTGAAATCGATATCGTTTCTATAAACGAGAGGGGAGGCGCCTGTTCGCGAATATCCTTAATAAAAGCTTCTATATCCCCCGGTTCACCCTCCGCAGCGATGACCACACCGCGTGTGTCATTGCGCACGCTCCCTTGTATTCCATGTTCGTGCGCAAGCCGGTAGATAAACGGCCTGAATCCGACCCCCTGCACAATGCCCGTTATGGTAAGCTCTTTTCGGATCATATACTCCAATCGAATTGTGAGACAAGACTAGCGGAGGGCAACATAAAAACCAAAAATTTGGCTGTTCATGAGCGCGGAATGCACCGATAAATTTGCCCCTCTCCCGTACGGTGCGCGTTCCCGGAACGGGAGCCGCTGCACCGGGATTTTTCAAGTAAACACTCATTTCTGATATGTTCAAATAATATTTGACAAAATTTAACACGGTTGCCAGCATCGGTAAGTACCTCGACCCCTTTATTCTTCGGTTCCCTTAATCATGAATTCAGGGGCGAAAGGCCGGATGGGAAACTATCCTGCCTCCCGTGGTTTGGAAAGGGGTCAAGACATCGCGCGTCACCAGTGCTACAACAGCACCCGCGTGCGGTGAAATCTGCATGCAAATCTCCTTCCGCCACCTTGATCAACGTTGAAATTTTGGTCCGGGAACATTATTATTAACTTATTCATCAATCCCCGGAACTGACGTATTTTTCTGACTCATTTCATTCCATCAAGGAGGTATGTGCGTGAACTATTTATCAGGCCGATCCAGATTTTTCGTGCCGGTGATTCTGGCCGCCTGCGCCCTCGCTTTTAGCGCATGCAGCGGCCCTATCGAAGCGATCAATCCCAGTCCCACCGACGTCGTCACCATTACCGATATCAACAAATTTATCACCGAGGCGGACCTCAAGGCGGGGGTGAAGCGGACCAACAATTATGTTTCGTCGGTCCTGTTTTCACATTCGAAGCATGAGGCGAAGAGAATAGAGTGCAAACTCTGCCACCACAAGGTGAACAATGATGACCGCATCAAACAGTGCGCGGTTTGCCACAAGGGGAAAAGCGGCGATACCACCATGCATGACTTCTGCATCGGCTGTCACATGAAGGACAAATCGAGCAAAGCCCCCACCATGTGCCAGGACTGCCACAAGGCAGAGCCGGGGCCGCACCAGGAAAAGTAATGAAGACGGTACTCATACTCGGGATCGGCAACACCCTCATGAGCGATGACGGTATCGGCGTGTATATCGTAAACCGGATCATCGAAACGGGCGTGGCGCTGCCCCGAAACGTCGACGTTCTCGACGGGGGAACGGCCGGCTTCGATCTCGTTCCCTATATGCAGGGATACGACAGGATCATTATCGTCGATGCGCTCAAGGCGGAAGATGATCCCGGCAGCATCTATCGCTTTCCCGCCGATCATGCACGTTTCGATCCCGCACGGATGTCCCTGCACGAGGTGGGAATCGCCGAGATACTGCGTCACCTGAGTCTCTCGGGCTGCGATCCGGAGGTCGAGATCGTGGGGGTAGTCCCCGAGGATGTCGCAACATTTGACATATCCATAAGCGCGTCCGTCCTTGAATCCGTCCCCCGGGCCATAGACGTGATCCTGGAAGCGGCGCGGCAATAACATGCGAGGAGGTTTTTAATGTCATTCAACAGAAGGGATTTCTTAAAGATTATGGGAGGAAGCGCCGTTGCGCTGGGCGTTTCGGGCGTGGTACTCGAAGGATGCAAGAAGGCGCTCATGGAGGCCGCGAAGAGAACCAACGTAATCTGGCTACAGGCGCAGGCCTGTTCCGGATGCTCGATTTCGCTGCTCAACGCGATCGATCCCGACATAGCGAGCGTCATTACCCAGGGCATCAGCCTCAACTATCACCAGACGCTCGTGGGGGGCACGGGAGATGCCGCGGTGAGTGTGCTTGAGAACGCGGTAAAGACTCAGCGCAAGGATTTCGTCCTGATCGTCGAAGGCTCCATTCCCACCAAGTCCGACGAATACTGCACCATAGGCGAGGTCGACGGCAAATACGTGGGTGCGCGCGAATGGGTGCGCGAGCTCGGAAAGAACGCGAAAGCGATCATCTCCGCCGGAACCTGCGCGGCATTCGGCGGCATTCCGGGCGCGAAAATACGTGAGACCGGCGACAATCCCACCGGCGCGAAGGGCGCACAGGACCTTTTCAAGGGGAAAACCGTGGTGAACATTCCAGGCTGTCCGCCTCATCCGGACTGGATGATTGGGACGCTGGTGGATTTTCTTACGACAGGAAAACTCGACCTGGACGAATACAACCGTCCTAAAAAATACTTCGGGAGAACCGTGCATGAGCAGTGCGAAAACCTTCCCGACTACAAACGCGGCCGTTTCGCGAAGTCGTGGGGCGAGAAGGGCTGCCTTTACCTGCTTGGATGCCTTGGCATGGATTCCAATTGCGACATCCCCAGGCGCAAATGGCTGGGCGGCGTCAATTCGTGCACCGGATGCGGCTCGGGCTGCATCGGCTGTACGGAACCCGTATTTCCCGACACCGGGAGCCGCGGTATATACAAGCACCTCAAGGCTGACGCGGGCGAGATCATGAAGATCGAGAACGCGGATATCCGCACCGCGGTGCTCAATCTGAAAAACGGAGGAACCATCAATGGCTAGAGTTCTGATAGACCCGATCACCCGGATAGAAGGGCACCTTTCCATAGAGCTCGACGTACAGGGCGGAAAGGTCGTCGAGGCGAAGAGCAAGGGGGACATGTTCCGCGGGTATGAAAAAATACTCAGGGGCAGAAACCCCGTCGACGCGAACCAGATCACCCAGCGCATCTGCGGGGTGTGCCCGGTGTCGCACGGCATCGCCTCGAGCAAGTGCCTTGACGCCGCGTTCAAGAACAAGCCCAACAAGAACGGCATGCTGCTCCGGAACCTTGTCCTGGGCGCAAATTACCTGCAGTCTCATATCCTGCATTTTTATCATCTCGCCGCGCTGGACTTCGTCGACATCAAGGCGATCGTGAACTACAAGGGCGGCGACGCGAAGCTCCTCGCGGTGAAGGAGTGGGTTCTCGACGAGATCAAGTCCAAGAAGGGACAGCCGGATGAAATCACCACGGCGGCGCCCTTTCTCCCGCGCTACGAGGGGGACTTTTACATCAAGGACCAGACCCTCAATGTCGACGCCATAGCCCATTACCTGCAGGCGCTGGATATACGGCTCAAGGCGCACAAGATGGTGACCGCGTTCGGCGGCAGGGTACCGCACCTGATGGGCCTCGTGCCCGGCGGCGTGACCCAGGTCCCGACGCGGAGCCTGATACGCGAATACAGGAAAAACCTCAAGGAGGTTGAGGAGTTCGTCAACAAGGTTTACATGAACGACGTGATCGCCGTCGCCAAGGCTTTTTCCGAATACTTCAAGCTCGGCAAATTCACGAACATGATGTCCTACGGTCTCTGGGACAAGGACGTGGATGCCATGAAGTTCACCATGGAGCGCGGCGTGTATGTGGATGGAAAGCTCAAGGCCCTGGACACCTCGCTCATCAAGGAACAGGTCCGGTACGCGCGCTACAACTCAGGCAGCGACCTGCACCCGCTCAAGGGCCAGACCGAGCCGGACCCCCACAAGGGCGGCGCCTACACCTGGCTCAAGGCGCCCCGGTACGCCGGGGCCGGCATGGAAGTAGGACCCCTTGCCCGCGTGGTGGTTTCTTATCTTTCGGGCAACGCATTCGTCAAGGGCGAGGTCGACGGCCTTCTCAAGCTCTTTAACGCGGACCTGGGCGCGGTCTTCTCGGTGCTCGGCCGTCACACGAGCCGCGCCATCGAGTGCAAGCTTATCTGCCAGGAGGCGAAGGTGTGGCTGGACGAGCTCGAGATCGGGAAAGCCCCGCGGTCAACCTATGAAATCCCCGAAAAAGGCGAGGGCGAGGGGCTTGTCGAAGCCGCCCGCGGAGCACTGGGTCACTGGATCGTGGTTGAAAACAAGAAGATCGCCAATTACCAGTGCGTGGTTCCCACGACATGGTTCTGCGGTCCGCGCGACGACAAGGGAACCCCCGGCCCCGTCGAGCAGGCGCTTATCGGTACGCCCATCGCGGACAACAAGAATCCCATCGAGGCGGCCCGCGTGGTGCGCAGCTTCGATCCCTGCATCGCCTGTGCGGTGCACGTGGTCGAGGGCGACAGGGAGATCGGTACGTTCAAAGTCTGCTGAACGGTCAATCGGCAACGCAAAAAACCCGGGGCGCATGTCCCGGGTTTTTTATTCCTTCCCGCCAATCAGTGTGACCATGCCTTTCTCGTTTTCGTATTCCAGTATCCTGAAGCCCATTGAGGTCATGCGGTCATGGACCAGTCCCGGCGGTGTACGAAGTTTCTCGTACGAGCTTACGGACATTTTCCACCCCTGGTCTGTTCTTTCGTGCACCAGGTCGTTGACGATGACATGCATCGTCCCGTATTCCAGGACGCAGGTGAAGATACGGTCCCTCTCGCTTTGAACCGGGATGAATCTATCGGACCCCTTCAACTCGACGCTAAGGTCCCGGAAGGTGAGCAGGAGCCTTCCGCCGGGAACGAGCTCGGAATGGGCCCGCGCTAAGAGGGCCTCCACGTCGTCAATCGAGGCCAGGTGCGTCAGGGTGTCCCCCATACAGACGATGATCTCAGGAGACCTTCCCTTGTAGGATTCGAAGTCGAGCAGGTCCGATTCAATGGTTTGAATCGCGAGACCGCCGGCCCTCTCCCGGAGCTCCCCGAGGAGCTTCGCGCTGAAATCGACCGCGAGCACGTGAAAGCCCGCCTCCGCGAGCGGTATCGACTGGAAGCCGGACCCGCACCCGAGATCGATCGCGACGCCCGTGGACCGCGGCACGATGGCGCGCGACGCGAAAAAATCCGTATTCCGGGCATACTGCGCATCGAAGCCGCCGTAAATCCAGCTGTAGTGCGCCGCGAGATGGGTTTCGTAATGACCGCGCGTATCCACGGGAACCCTATTTATCGATCACCTTGAATTCGGTGCGCCGGTTCTTGCGGTCGGATTCGTCCGATATCCCGGGGGCCAGGGGCTCCCGTTTACCGGCGCCGCGCGCCTCGAAGCGCCGCGCGTCCAGCCCGCGGGCGGCCAGATAATCCCTGACCGCCTGTGCCCGCTCGAGGCTCAGGCGATCGTTCAGCGCATCGTCGCCGTGCAGGTCCGTGTGCCCGATAATCTCGAAGCGCACGGACTGGTTCGCGCGGAGGAACTCGGCGAGCGCGTCAAGGTAGGGGAACGACTCCGGCGTTATGCGCGACGATTCGAAATCGAAGTGGATCGCGTGCACGTCGAAACTCGCATTCTTTTCGATGGGCGCCAGTTCAATCAACTGCGGCTCCCCCTTCACGGCCGGGACATCGATTTCCCTGAAGAAGGGCAGGTAGCCCTTTTCGGTGATGGCGATCTCGAGCTCGTCCTCCCCGGGACCGGGTTTCAGCATTGCTTCGCCGCGCGCGTCGGTGCGCTTTTTGAGATGCCGCGTGACCGTTTCCTCCTCGCTCTTCCTGGTTTTCGAGGAGATGCTGAGCTCCACGGAAAGCGGCGCCTTCGACTTTCGATCGCGCACGGTAACCGCGATCCCCTGCTCCGCGATACCCGCGGCGTAAATGTCGTACAGCCCGAGGCCGTCGGGGCGGTTCGAACAGAAATAGAACACGGCTCCCGCGAACGCAGGCTGTACCTCGTTCTGCTTCGAATTGATCCCCGGACCCAGGTTCACGGGGGTGCCGAATATCCCCTTGTCGACGGGCGCGTACCAGATATCCCATCCCCCCTGCCCGCCGGGACGAAGCGACGAAAAATATAGCCCCTTTCCGTTGGGCGAGGGCATGGGGCTCGTATCGGCGGCGCGCGCGTTCACGGAGGCGGGGAGGGGGGTCGGATTCACGAATTCGCCGTCAACGTACTCGGCTTTCATGATGAACGCCTTGGTGACATCTCCGAACGGCCAGGTCGTGTAGTAGATGGTGAGCAGATCCGGACTCAGGCTGGGCGAGCGCTCGTGGTGCGGGGAGTTCACCGCGCCGGGAAGCCGTATCGGCTTCGCCCACCGGTCCCCCAGGTTTTTCGAGACGTATATATCGTAGGACACGAGGACCTCGCCGGCCCGCGCCCCCTGCATTTCAAGGCTCCCGTCCCGGTCGCTCGCGAAGAAGATGAATCCGCCGTCGGGAGTCATGTACGGTGTCTCGTCGTTGAATTTGGAATTGATCTCGTCAACGGGGCGCGGCTCGGTCCAGGCGCCGTTTTCCAGGTGGCTTATGTAGATGTCCTGGTAGCGTTCCCCTCCCCGCTTCGAATTGAATATCATGACCGTGCCGTCCGCCGAGAACGAGGGCGAGAAGTCGTCCGCGGCCGAGTTTATCGGGGGACCGATATTCCTTACTCCCTCGACACGGACCATCTGCGGCAGAAGCGCAGTAACGCCGCATAGAAGCACCGTAGCAGCAATCACCACACCTGCACTAACCTTCGCCAGTTTCATTTTCCATCCCCGTTAACCGATGATAGGACATTTCCACGTCCCCGGCAAGCAGGAAATGCACGTGGCTGTCCGGCCAGGAATAAAATAATTGCACATTGCGGGAATTCCGGGCACCCTTTGACAGGGGATACTTACATGATCGATTTCCACACCCATATTTTCGCTCCGGAAATGCGCGCGGATCGGTCGTCGTTCGCAAGCGACCCGGGCTTTGCCGCGCTCTACTCCTCCGAATCGTCGCGCATGGCCGGGCATGAAGACCTCGTGCGCACCCTCACCGATAACGCGATCGACCACGCGGTCGCCATGAGTTTCCCCTGGGAAGAGGAACCGCACGCCGCGCTTCATAACCGCTACCTGCTGGAGGCCGCGGCGGAATCGGCTGGCAAGATTATCCCCTTCGCCTGCGTCCCCCGCCGCTGCACCGATATCGCGGGCTTCATGAAGGACCTTGCGGGACAGGAATTCCGGGGCGTGGGCGAGCTCGCGTTTTACGCGGACGGATTCACCGCATCCGCCGGGGAATTCCTCCGGCGCGTGTTTTCCGCCGCGACCGAACACCGAATGATGGTGTGCCTTCACCTGAACGAGCCGATAGGCCACCCCTACCCGGGAAAATATCCGACCCCCTTCGCGCGCGTCTACGCGCTGATTCAAGAGTTCCCGGATGTGACGATAATCCTCTCCCACTGGGGGGGCGGCATCCTCTTTTACGAGCTCATGCCTGAGGTGCGCGCCGCGTTCGGGAACGTCTATTACGATACCGCCGCCTCGCCCTATATTTACGCGAACGAGGTCTATGCGGCGGCCCTGGGAATCACGGGACCGGAACGGATCCTGTTCGGGACCGATTATCCGCTGCTGGGACCCGCGAAATATCTCGCCGCGATAGGCGCAATGACGATTTCGGAAAACATGAAGCAGGCGATGCTCGACGGCAACGCCCGGAGGCTTCTTTTTCCAGGGGCATAGCGGTTCAGCTATACCTTCCCCTTGCAGGCCCCGATATGCGGGTGCCGGTACCTTCCGTGATGCTCTGGTGCGTTCATATGAAGGCAGCGTCACGAGCGGGAGCTATGCGCATCGGCGCCATGACCCCCGCTAAAAATTCTATTGCAAAATAGCCCGGATTCCGGTCCTAGTATTCGTGCAGACGATCGCGCGTGAAGCATGAAAACCACAATCGCATTCCTTGACGCATCCACGGTCGATTACGGGGACATCGACTTTTCGTCCCTGCACGCCCTGGGCGCGTTCCAACGCTACGATCATACCGCTCCCGCGGAGCTTTCCGCGCGCATGCACGGGATCGAGATCGCGATCAGCAACAAGGTGGTCCTTGGCGCGGAGACGATCGCCGCGAACCCGTCGCTTCGCATGATAGCCATCGCGGCAACCGGTCTTAACAACGTAGACATACCCGCGGCGGAACGGGCGGGAATCGCCGTGGCCAACGTCCCCGGGTACTCCACGGACTCGGTCGCGCAATTCACGATGACACAGGTCCTGGTGCTCGCGACGAACATACAGCGCTATGACGAGGCGGCGCGCCGGGGCGAGTGGAGCCGCTCGCCCGTCTTTACGATGGGAAACTGGCCTTCGTTCGAGCTGCACGGGAAGGTAATGGGAATCCTGGGGATGGGCGCGATCGGGAGTCGGGTCGCGCACCTCGCGTCCTCGTTCGGGATGAAGGTCCTGGCGCTCAGGCGCGCGGGTGCCGCCACCGACGCCTTTGAACGTGGCGACCTCCAGGGGATCGCCGCGCGTGCGGATTTCGTGAGTGTGCACCTGCCGCTCACGAATGAAACGCGCCTCCTCATAGGGGAGGAATTTCTCTTCAAGATGAAACCCACGGCTTTCCTGCTGAATACCGCGCGCGGTGCGATCGTCGACACGGCGGCGCTGGTACGGGCCCTGCACGCGGGAAGCATTGCGGGCGCGGCCATAGACGTTCTCGATGAAGAGCCTCCCCCGCCGGATCACCCGCTCCTGGGCGCTCCGCGGTGCATCGTCACGCCCCACGTCGCGTGGGCCGGACGCGAGGCCCGGGAACGCCTTGTCGCGGAGATCGCGAAGAACATAGGCGCTTTCCTCGCGGGAAACCGTCGCCACAGGATTGATTCGGAATAGCCGGGGGGCCGTTCCGGGCGTCATGTACGTCCGGATATAATTTCAGCGGGAGCAGGATATGGAACTTTTCGGGATCATCGGCGCGGGGATTATGGGACTCGAGCTCGCGGAACATATAAGCGAGCGCGGCCTAAGGGTGATACTCTACGACAATAACCCCGTTCAGCGCGACGTCGCGCTCGCCCGGGTGCGCGCGCGCATGGAGCGCCACGAGCGCGAGGGAAAGACAGGCGCCGGCAAGGCCGATGCGGCGATGGGTCTCATCCAGATATCAGCGGAAATCGAGGGACTCGCTGCGGCGGATATCATCCTGGAATGCGTGACCGAGGACCTCGCCACGAAGAAAGCGCTGTTCGCGCGGCTCGACGAGATTTGCAAGCCGGAAGTGATCCTCGCCTCGATCACCTCGTCCATCTCGATTACCGCGATCGCCTCCGCGACCCGCAGGCCGGAATCCGTGATCGGCATTCACTTCCTGAATCCCGTACGCGTCATGCGCCTCGTGGAAATCGTGTGCGGCCTGGCGACGACGCGCGAGACCTTCGCCACGGCGAAACAGGTGGTGAAGAAGCTCGGGAAAGAGTACGTGGAAGCGCGCGACTATCCCGGCTTCCTCCTGAACCGGATCCTCATGCCCATGATCAACGAGGCGATCTACGCGCTCTACGAGAACGCCGGAAGCGTCGAGGCGATCGACAAGGTGATGAAGCTGGGCATGAACCATCCCATGGGGGCGCTCGAGCTCGCCGACCTCGTGGGCCTGGATATCGTGCTCGCGGTCATCGAGGAATTGTACCGCGGCTTTGGGGACCCGAAATACAGGCCGTGCCCGCTCCTGAAACAGTATGTCGCCGCCGGGTACCTGGGGAGAAAATCGGGAAGGGGCTTTTACACGTACTGATCAGTCGAATTTCATGGAAAAATCGAAGGCGGCCACGGAGTGGGTGAGGGCGCCGATAGACACGAAGTCGGCCCCGACGTCCTTCAGCCGTACGATGCTTGTTTCGTCGACGTTACCCGAAATTTCGATCTTCGCCCTTCCCGCAACGAGCGCGACGGCGCGCTTCATCGCGGGGATGTCCATGTTGTCCAGCATGATACTATCGGCCCCGGAATCCATCGCCTCTTGAACCTCGTCCAGGGTGGTCGCCTCGATTTCGGTCCGATACGCGGTGCCGTAGGCCGCGCGCACCTTTTCCATCGCCTGCCGTATGCCGCCCGCGGCGCGGATGTGGTTGTCCTTGATCATCACCATGTCGTAGAGGCCCATCCGGTGGTTCGTACCCCCGCCGGTTTTCACCGAATACTTGTCCAGGAGCCGGAAGCCGGGTAGGGTCTTGCGCGTATCGAGCACCCGGAGCGCGCCGTCCCCGATGAGCGCGCACAGTGACGCGGTTTTCGTGGCGATCCCGGACATGCGCTGGAAAAAGTTCAGGGCGATGCGCTCTCCGCCCAGGATCGATTTCACCGGGCCCTCGAGCGAGACGACCACGTTTCCGGGTACGAGGCGCGCTCCCTCCTCCATGAGTATCGATACCCCCACGGCCGGGTCTATCCGTCCGTATACCGCGCGCACGATCCAGGCGCCACAGAGCACCCCCGCCGCCTTGGCGACGATCCGGGCGCGCGCGGCGTCCCCTTCGCCAAAGATCGCGTTCGAGGTAACGTCTCCGGGGCCCAGGTCCTCGTTCACGGCGGCGTCTATCAGCGCAAGGACGCCGGGGTTTTGCTCGAGCTCGCTCATTTCTTCGCCTTTTCAAGCAGCGCCATCTTCTGTTCTATATCCATCATCTGGTCGCGCAGCACCGCGGCCTTTTCGAATTCCATTCCTTCGGCCGCCGCGAGCATATCCGTTTTTACCTTTTCGCGTATTTCGGCGAGCTTCGTGAGGCTTGTCGTGCGGTAGGCGGTCTTGTACTCGGCCACGTAATCGGCCAGGCTGTCGTCGGTGTGGTACTCCCGTTCGATGATGTCGAGGATGTCCTTGCTCACCGACATGGGCGTAATGTTGTTGTCCGTGTTGTAGCGATCCTGGATCACGCGCCGGCGGTTCGTCTCGTCTATCGCCTGCTTCATCGAGTCCGTGATCTTGTCCGCGTACATGATGACCATGCCGTTCAGGTTGCGCGCGGCGCGCCCCGACGTCTGGATGAGCGAACGTGCCGACCGTAAAAAGCCCTCCTTGTCGGCGTCAAGGATCGCGACGAGCGACACCTCGGGAAGGTCGAGCCCCTCGCGCAGAAGGTTTATCCCCACCAGGCAGTCGAACACCCCCTTGCGGAGGTCGCGAATGATCTCGACCCGCTCGATCGTCTCGATCTCGGAGTGGAGGTAGCGCGCGTTGATCCCTACCTCCTCGAAATACCGGGAAAGATCCTCGGCCATCTTCTTGGTGAGGGTGGTCACGAGCACGCGCTCCTTGCGTTTCACGCGCTCCCGCACCTCGCCTATCAGGTCGTCCACCTGGTTTTTCGCGGGACGCACCTCGATTCGGGGGTCGATAAGCCCGGTCGGCCGTATCACCTGCTCCACGATCTGGGCGCTTATCTTGAGCTCGTAGTCGGCGGGCGTGGCCGATACGTGGACCACCTGGTCGATCATCTGCTCGAATTCCTCGAAGTAAAGCGGCCGGTTGTCGAGCGCCGACGGAAGGCGGAATCCGAACTCGACAAGGTTGAGCTTGCGCGAGCGGTCGCCCTCGTACATGCCGCGCACCTGGGGAACGCTCACGTGGGATTCGTCGATGAACATGCAGTAATCGCCCTTGTAATAATCGAGCAGGCAGGCGGGCCGCTCGCCCGCTTTTCTCCGGCTCACGATCCGCGAATAGTTTTCTATGCCATTGCAGTAGCCCATCTCCTGGAGCATCTCCATGTCATAGCGCGTACGGCTCTCGAGCCTCTGCGCCTCGACGAGCTTGCCCGCCTTCTGGAACTCCGCAAGCCGCTGCGCCAGTTCCTCCTCGATGAGACGAACCGTTTCCTTCATCTCCTCCGGCGGCGACACGAAATGTTTGGCGGGATACAGATACAGGTTATCCATCGCCTGGAGCTTTGCGCCGGTGAGGGGATTGATCCGGTAGAGCGCCTCGATCTCGTCGCCGAAAAGCTCTATGCGGATCGCCTCCTCGGAATAGGCCGGGTACACCTCGACCGTGTCCCCCCTCACCCTGAAGGTCCCGCGCACGAATGAGATATTGTTGCGCTCGTAGTGTATCGTCACGAGCTTTCGGAGGAGCTCGTCGCGGTCCAGGCTCGCGCCTTTTTTAAGGGGGATGTGCATCCGCTCGAACTGCACCGGGCTCCCCAGGCCATAAATGCACGAGACCGACGATACCACGATCGTATCGCGCCGCTCCAGGAGCGAGGACGTCGCCCTCAATCGCAGCCGGTCGATCTCGTCGTTGATCGATGCGTCCTTCTCGATGTAGAGGTCCTGAGAAACGACGTACGCCTCGGGCTGATAATAATCGTAATAGGACACAAAGTATTCTACCGCGTTGTTCGGGAAGAACTCCCGGAACTCACTGAAAAGCTGCGCGGCGAGCGTCTTGTTGTGCGTGAGCACCAGTACCGGTTTCTGCACGAGCTCGATGACCTTCGCCATCGTGAAAGTTTTTCCGGAACCGGTAACCCCGAGCAGGGTCTGGTGCTTCATTCCCTCACGCAAGCCCCTCGCGAGCTGGTCGATCGCCTTCTGCTGGTCTCCCGAGGGCTTGTAGCGGGAGACTACCTTGAATTCAGGCAATGGCTTCCCTCCTCTGCTTATAGAGGCTCCCGTCCAGGACGAAGAATCCGTATTCGGCGCGGAAATTGGGAAATCGCTTTACGGAAGCGGTCTTCCCGCCGGCCATCGAGAAATGCGACTCCTTCCTGAAGGGGTACCCGTATTCCAGGCAGAAATCCTGGAAGTCGCGAATGGTAAGCAGGTGAATATTAGGGGTCTCGTACCACCTGAACGGGAAAAGCCTGTTCCTGGGCATGGTGCCCCCGGTCAGGAGCTTCAGGCGATTGCCGATATAGCCGAAGTTCGGGAAGCTCACGATCGCGTTTTTACCGATGCGCATGATTTCACGGATAACGTATTCCGGCTTCTTGGTGTCCTGCAGGGTCTGGTTGAGGATGACGTAATCGAAGGAATCGTCACGGTAGTCGGCGAGCCCGCTGTCGATGTCGCCCTGGTAGCAGTACAGGCCCTTCTCCAGGCACTGGCTCACCCCTTCCTGCGAAATCTCGACCCCGAACGTTTCCGCGTTTTTTCGCTGCCGCAGCACGTCGAGCAGCATCCCGTCGCCGCAGCCCAGGTCGAGGACGCGCGCGCCTTCGGGGATCTCGTCGATGATCTGCTGGTACCCAATGCGGGAACCGTTCAATTCATGCCCTGGTCTTTTCAAATTCGCTTCTCAGGAAATTGCTGATATTGCGCTGCGTCCGCTCGTCGTCGAGCAGGAAGGTGTCGTGCCCGAAATCGGTCTCGATCTCGGTGTATACCACGTTCTTCCCGTTGGTGCGGAGCGCCTTGACTATTTCCACGGACTGTTCGCTCGGGTAAAGCCAGTCCGAGGTGTAGCTGATAATAAGGAAATCCGAGGCCACGCTCTCGAACGCGGCGACCAGGCTTCCGTTGTAATCGGCCTTAAGGTCGAAGTAGTCGATGGCCTTGCTGATATACAGGTACGAATTCGCGTCGAACCTGTTTACGAACTTGATCCCCTGGTGATGGAGGTACGATTCCACCATGAACTCGGAATTGAAATTGAACGCGGGAAGCTCGTGATTGCGAAGCTTCCTTCCGAATTTTTCATGCATGAGCTTGTCGCTCAGGTACGTGATATGAGCGATCATGCGCGCGAGCGAGAGCCCGTCATCGGGCCTCTTCCCCGTGTAATAATCGCCCCCGTTGAAATGCGGGTCCCTGAATATGGCCTGGCGCCCCACCTCGTTAAACGCGATCCCCTGCGCGGAGAGGGAGCTCGAGCTCGCCAGCGCGATCACCGACTGAACCATCTCCGGGTAGGAAATGGCCCACTGGAGCGCCTGCATCCCGCCCATGGATCCGCCGGTGACCGCGAGCAGTTTGCGTATCCCCAGGTGGCGGACCAGGTGCCACTGGGCGTTCACCATGTCCTGGATCGTGACTATGGGAAATTCGAGCCCGTATTCCCTGTCCGTGGCCGGGTTTGTGGAGGCGGGCCCGGTGGAGCCGGTGCACCCGCCGATCACGTTGGAGCTTATGACGAAGTATTTATCCGTATCGAAGGCTTTGCCGGGGCCGATATAATAGTCCCACCATCCGGGGTATTGGTCATCGGGGGAATGAAAACCCGCCGCGTGCGCCGATCCGGAGAGCGCGTGCAGTACGAGGATCGCGTTGTTTCCCTCCGGGGCAAGCTCGCCGTAGGTTTCATACGCGAGCGTCACCGGGCCCAGCGTCTTCCCCGACACCAGCCTGAGTTCCCGAGGCGGCCGTGCGAAGGTATAGGATCGGGTCTCGACCAGGCCTACTGAATTTTCAGAAAATTTCACCGTGCTCATCTCAGATATCCAAAAACAAAAAACCGCGTATCCAGTTTCGATGAATAGCGGTCTTTCACACTACGATCCCATCTACCGGATACGATCCGCAGGAATTGGCACCAAGCGCGCCGCGCCGGTTGCCGTGGTTTCATCGGGCCTGTCCCTCCGCCACTCTGGATAGAATAACACTATGTCAAATATCGTTGGGAACGATGTTCCCCGGCAGGCGTCTTTTCGCCGTAAAGTGCGATTACCATAAATCCAACGCAAACGCGAAGTCAATTAGAAATTTTTCTTCGCCGCCGGTCCCGCGTTCATCCACGACAATCGAGCCTTGGACTTCCGCCGGTGGTGCGGCGTCATTCCACGTTTTCTCCCTTTTGAAGCTGTTGAAGTTTTTCGTAAAGCCCTTCGAGACCCTCGATCATCGCCTCGATGGTTTCACGTCGCCCGCCCACTGTCAGGTCCCTGTGGGCGTGCTCGAATTTATACGCAAGACAAAAACAGAACTTTTTTACTTCTGCGGCAGATTCAAGCACCGTCTTGTTGGCCAGGACTGCCGCGTGCCCGGGGGCGCTGTATCCGCTTTGTAAAATTGCCTCTGCGAAAGGAATGCGCGCGCTGCCCGTGCGCTTTTCGTCCATGGGTACCTCTACCGTTTCCATGCGTTCACCTTCAATCTGATCGTGGTGGCCTTTTATTGCCGTGTAGAGTTTGATGCCTATTGAGTAAAACGCGTCGACCAGGCTGTTCACCACGTTCATGAACGCCGTTTCCTGGCTGTTGAGTCCCTGGCGGGCGAAGATATCGAACCCGTAGGCTTTTTTCATGAATTCCGCCATGAGGTGCCGCTCGATTTCCAGCTTGGAAATTTCTTCCGAAAATAGCGAGCCCTTGAAAATCCGAACCATGACCATGTTGTTGTCGCGCTTGATGCGCACCTCGTCGGAGAGAAACGACGCAAATTGAAGAAAAAAGATATCGCAAAGGTCGCTGAGCACGATTGCGACGTTGCGCAGCTTTCCCGCCAGGATCTTCGCATTGAAATGGTATGCGTAATTCAGCATCCCCTCGAGGTAATCCGCCTTCCCGGTCGCCGTCGATTCTTCCCGCGCTCCGATCGATTCAAAAATGTCCAGCACCAGCATGATTTTATCTTCTATCATGGCTGCCTTTTGTTCTATCTGCTCCAGGAATTTCTTTTTGCGCGCGCTCATCATGTCCATCAGGCCGGGATCCGCGCGGAAAACCTCCATTTCGACGGGGTGGAGCCTGACGAACTTCCTGATTTCCGGGGTATCGAAGCTTCGGCAGAACGCGCATTCGAACAGGGGCTCGAGAAGCTCCCTGTCGATCGAATTGTCGAGAAACCTATCCAGGGCGGCCAGGATTTTCTTAACCAGCCTCAGTTCAGTTCCCTCGGAATAAAGGATGCGCATCAGCGATTTCTCTACCCCCTCGCGTACCTCCCGCTTCGTTCTTTCGTCCCGTGTGATGGAAAGGTAATAACCGATAAACGGCTTCATCTTGTCGATCGCGGCGCCGGGATGCTTGAAATTTATAAGAAAATTGACGACCGTCAGATCGCTCATAAGACGCTCTGCTTCGGCGATTAGATTGAATTCGTAGGGCGTAAGTACATCGGCCCCCTCGTCGGTAAGCCAGCCGGCCGAATACATTTTTCTGAAATGCCCCCGCAGATCCTCCTGGAGCTGGATTATTTCCTGCACAAATTTATACACGGCGATCGAAGGGAAAAAAAGGACGCCATCCGTGAACAGGTACCAGATGCTCCACGAGATACGCTTGCCCACGTGCACGGGCCCGTATTTCTTTATAAACATGCCCTTCGCCTTGCGGTAGGTGAACAACTGCCTGAAAATTCCAAGCGGCCTCGTGAGGAAAAAATATTCATCGTATTTTCGCCTTCTCGTCCGGGGCGGCTCGTGGGCGTAAGATTTTTCCTGCTTTTGCTCGAGCGCCTGTACCTCGCCCTTCAAATCTTTGCGCATCCTGGCGAGCCTGGAGTGCAACTCCGCGAGATCGCCCGCGTCGACCCCCAGGGATTTCAGGCGCCTCGACTGCTCCAACTCGCCCCTCGTTACGGGCCGCTCGATAACCTCTTTGATATAGCTTTTTTCCGTCATTGGCGCTCCGGGTCCCTGTCTTCCCCTGATATTTAATTAACCGCGCTTTCCGCAAAATTCAAGAACATCGGCGCCGTTCCGACGGGAGCGCCGCCAATGCCTCATCATCGAGGCAATCATTGTTCATTTAGCCAATTATGTATTGACAATCCATCGAGGTGTTGACCAATTATTCGCACACGCTTGCGAGGTACCATGCCGCGGAGAAGCCAGGACATACTGGAAAAACGTAAAAAGCAGATTACCAGCGCTACGTATAAAGTGGTAAGCAAAAAGGGCTACTACAACTTCACGATCCGCGATATCGCCCGGGAGGCGGGGCTTTCGACCGGGCTCGTGCACTACTATTTTAAGGACAAAGACGAATTACTTTTCACGCTCCTGAAGATGATGAACAACAACCTCCGGGAAATCCTCGTGAAGGAGCTCTCCACAGCAAAGGACCCTCGGGAAAAACTGAAAATTTTCATGGACCAGGCGTTCAGGCTGCTTCAGCGCGAGAAGGAATACTTCCATGTCCTGATAGATTTCTGGACGCAGATCAACCACAATGACAGGATCAGAAAAGCCAACACAAAGCTTTATGAAAGCTACCGCGTTGAAATTGCGAGCATTCTGAACGAGGGAATTCAATTGGGAATTTTTCCCGAAATGGACGTGCACTACGCTTCTGCGATTATAATCAGCGTCGTGCAGGGCATGATCATCCAGTACGTCCTGGACCAGAACTCTTTCAATTACGACGAATACAGCGAACGGGCGAAGGCGCATATCCTCGATATGGTTTCCCGCAAGGAAGTGATTTCAATCGCCCGAACCGGCATCGAATCCGGCAAATCCTGACCGGGGGTCCGATACTCCAGCAGATCAGGGGGCGGCATTTTTCCCCTTCCCCGTTACCCGTTTCACCTGGCTGTAGATGAAATATGCACAAACGCCGAGTATTCCCGCCACCACGACAATATCGACGACCTCGCTGTATTTTCGCACCTCGGACCAGTTTTCTTTCAGCACGAACCCGACCCACGCGAGGAAGGCGTTCCACATCCCCGCGCCGGCGATCGTATAGGCGGAAAATTTCAGCGCGTTCATCTTTCCCACCCCCGCCGGTATCGAAATGAGATGGCGTACCACGGGTATGAACCGGCTGATAAAGATCGCCTTTTCCCCGTACCTGGCGAAAAAGCTTTTCGTTGTTTCAAGGTGATGGACGTCCAGGAGCAGGTATTTCCCGAACCGTTTCACGAACGGCTCGCCCCCCCAGGCGCCCATGTAATACGAGATGAGGGATCCGGCTATGCTGCCCAGGGTGCTTACCGCCACCACCCCGGCAAAGCTGAACTGGCCCTCCACTATGAGAAACCCCGCGAACGGCATTATCGCCTCGCTGGGCACGGGGGCTACCATGCTTTCGAGCCCCATGAGCACGAAAATCGCGGGATACCCGCCGGCGGCGATGAGGCGGGTGATATAATCGACGAGAAACTCGGTTATGCCCATTTATTTCTCCGGCCGCAGGAGCGGGAATAGAATCGAGTCCTTGATGGACGCGGAATCGATGAAGAGCATCACCAGGCGGTCTATGCCGATCCCCATTCCTCCCGCCGGGGGCATGCCGTATTCAAGCGCGTTGATATAGTCATAGTCCATGCGCTGGGCCTCGTCGTCGCCCTGTTCGCGCATCCGGACCTGTTCCTCGAATCGGGCCCTCTGGTCGAATGGATCGTTGAGCTCGCTGAAGGCGTTGCCTATCTCCCGGCCCACGATATAGGGCTCGAAGCGCTCCACGAACTCCGGATTGTCGTCCCTTGATTTCGCGAGTGGGGAGAGCTCTTTGGGGTAATCCATGACGAACACTGGCTGGATGAGGTTCGCCTCGACCTTTTCCTCGAAGATATCGTTCGCGATCTCCCAGAGTGTAGCGTCGTCATCCGCCTTCATTCCCAGCGATTCGGCGGCCGTCCGGGCCTCCTCGACGCGGGTTATCGCGGAGAAATCGATACCGGTGAATTTTTTTATTATTTCCACGAAGGTGATCCTCTCCCAGGGAGGGGTCAGGTCTATATCGGTCCCCTGGTAGCTGATCACCATGCTCCCCAGGAGCTCCTGTGCCAGCGAGGAAATCATTCGTTCCGCGATATCCATCATTACATGGTAATCCGCGTACGCCTCGTAGAGCTCCAGCATCGTGAATTCGGGATTGTGCTTGGTCGAGATGCCCTCGTTCCTGAAATTGCGGTTCAGCTCGAAGACCTTCTCGAAGCCTCCTACGATGAGGCGCTTCAGGTAAAGCTCGGGGGCGATGCGCATGAAAAGGTCGATATCGAGCGCATTGTGATGCGTGGTAAACGGCCTCGCCGCGGCGCCGCCCGGTATGGCCTGCATCATGGGCGTCTCAACCTCGATATAGCCCCTTTTCATGAGAAAATCGCGTATCCCCGCGATGAGTCTGCTGCGCAGCACGAAATCCTGCCTGGTCTTGGGGGTCACGATGAGATCGACGTAACGCTGGCGGTAGCGCAGCTCGACGTCCGAAAATTCGTCGAAAACCACTCCGTCCTTTTCTTTTACCGAGGGCAGGGGCCGGATGCACTTCGAGAGGAAGGCGAAGTCCTTCGCATGGATGCTTATCTCCCCCTGCCTGGTCTTGAACAGGAAACCGCTCACGCCGATGATGTCGCCCAGGTCGAGCGTCTTGAAAATTTCATATTTTTCCTCGCCCAAGTCGTCCTGCCGCGCATAGACCTGTATGCTCCCGCTCGCGTCCTCGACGTGAACGAAGGAGGCCTTCCCCATGACACGCTTCGAACGGAGCCGTCCCGCGATGCTCGCCGTTTCCTGGGAGTCTTCCCGGAAGAGCTCCCTTGCCTCCGCCGCCATGTGCGTGCGGGCATAGCGTATTGGATAGGGATTGACGCCCTTTGCCCTCAGGTGTTCGACTTTCTCGATGCGCTGTTGGATCAGGTCCGATATTTCTTCGCTCATGAACGGCTCCCCGCTTCTGGTATGGTTGCGTGTTATACACCGCGCATAAAAGCGTGTGTCAAATTATTTTTATTGTTCAACCCCGATTTATTATTGCGCTCGTTCACATTCGCCCGTATCTTCTCTTCCTGCGCCGATACGCGTATCCCCGTCCGCGGGGAACGAAGCACGGCATACATTTATGAGCCATACCTTTGAAATGGGACCCATCCGTCCCCCGAGCGAGGCGTACAGTGTCCTTGTCCGCGTGACCAGGAACTGTCCGTGGAACAGGTGTGCCTTTTGCGCCACCTACAAGGATCAGCAGTTTTCCCGGCGCGATACGGCGGACGTGATCCATGACATCGACAGCATTCATGTACTCGCCTCGCGGATTCTCGAATCCTCCCATATACTCGGCTTCAACGGGCTCATCAACGATGAGGTCGTACGCCATGCCAGGTCCGAAGACGCGGAAACGCATGTCTCCTTCTACCAGCAGGTCGCCTTCTGGCTCCATTACGGGATGAAAACCGCGTTCCTCCAGGACGCGAACTCGGTGCTCATAAAGACCACCGAGCTCGTCCGGATACTCCTGCATCTGCGCGAGCGGTTTCAAACAATCGAGCGCATCACGAGCTACGCGCGCGCGAAGACCATCGCGAAAAAATCACCTGACGAGCTCTCGGAGTTGCGCGCAGCGGGCCTCTCGCGCATCCATATAGGAATGGAATCCGGCTGCGACGAGGTGCTCTCCCTGGTAGACAAAGGCGTGACTGCCGTTGAGCAGATCGAGGCCGGCAGAAAGGCCGTTGCGGCCGGGTTCGACGTCTCAGAATACTATATGCCGGGGTTGGGCGGCAGGGAGCGCTGGCGTGAAAATGCGGCTGAATCGGCCCGCGTAATCAATGCGGTGAATCCCACTTTTATCAGGATCCGGAGCACGGTACCGCTCCCCGGAACGCCGCTCTACGATCTCGCGGGACAGGGAGGATGGACCCCCATGGGCGAGGACGACAAGGTCCGGGAAATCCGCGCCTTCGTCGAGTCGCTGCACGATATCACCGGGACCCTCCAGAGCGACCACATGATGAACCTGCTCGAGGATGTGGAAGGGACGTTTCCCGACGGCAAACAACGTATCCTGGAAAAAATCGACGCCTACCTGTCCCTGGGCGAGGACGACCGGGAGAGCTTCATTATCGGCCGGCGGATCGGCCGGTATCGCTATCTCTCCGATTTCACCCGCGATCCCCAGGTTGAAGCGCTTAAGGGCCGGCTCAAGGCAGAGTACGGCTCGGTGGACGCGGCCGTATCCGAGATATTAAAAAATTTTATTTAAGAAAGCCCCTCCCCTCCGGCGCATGTGTGTCGGCCATCGCGCCACCCACGATTGAATGTCCGTCCGCACCGTTCAGTGTGTATCCTGTCCGATACCGTATAACTCACAATGAAATAGTTCATTATTAAAATTCGGTAACTACTCAGCTGTTTGTCAAATATATGCACATAAAATAATAAATGCCAGGAATACCCCCGCCGCCTCTGGCGGCGGGGGTATTCCATACTTTTAATTATTTTTGGTTATGTATTTCATAATAGCAGAGTAGTTACAAAATAGGTTCATATGTTGAGAAAATCATTGATTAATTAACCCCAGATACTAAGGTTTGGTCAACACTTCGTCATTATTTATTTTACTACCCCTGGCGGGCGTCGTTCCAATTCGGTGAGACAGGAGCGTCACATGAGCAGCTATGTTAAGGGATCCACGCTGGAAAAACAGATTCAGAAGCAGCTTAAGGTATGGGAAACGGCGAAAACGGTAACGGTCAAGGCCGAGATTCCGCGTCCATTCATCACCATTTCCAGGGAATACGGATGCGATGCGGGCTCCACCGCGGCGGTTATCGCCCAGGAACTCAATGCGTACGAAAAAACCGACGTCTGGCAATCCTACGAACGGGAACTCATAGATAAAATCGTCGAAGACCACGACATCTCGGAAAAAGTCATCGAGACGATCGATACGATAAAACGAGAGGAGATCAACGAATTCTGGCGAAACGTGCTCACGGACTACCCGTCACAGGTGAGCGTCTACCAGAAGCTCGTAAGAACCGTGCGCGGCTTATCCATTCACGGGCGGGCAATATTCGTCGGGCGCGCCGGGGTCATGATCACCCGCAATTTAAAGTACGGTCTTCACCTGCGCTTCGTCGCCCCCCCGAGCTACCGCATCCACAAGATCATGGAGAAAGCGGGAATCCGGGACCGCCTCGAAGCCGAGAAGCTGGTCGAGCGCAAGGACAAGGAGCGGCACGATTTCCTCACCCAGTACCTCAAGTTCGAGGCCACGAATCCCGCATCATACGACCTGACGATCAATGTCGCGCGGGTTTCGAATGAAGAAATCGCGCAGATGGTAGTGTCGCTTCTCGTCAAAAAAGGATTCATCGAGTAGCCATAGCGAGAACCTTAGCACGAAACGCTCCCGCCGGGGAGCGTTTCGTTTTTCAGCATTGTGCGTCGGGAGTTTTCCCCTACCTTCCTCCGGCGCCCGCAAGTGAATACTCGATCGCTTTCAACAGGGCCTTGCTTGTAGTCGTCGCCCCGCTCACCGCATCCACGTTCGGCGTTTGTTTTTCAAGCACCCTGCCCACGACGCCTTCAGCCTTGCGCGCGTACACGGTATCCCTGTTTTTCAGAATCTCCACGTTGGCGATGCGATGCTTTTTTACCGTGGTGCGCACCAGGTAATTGAACGATCCGTAGCTGAAGCTCCCCTCGTAAACCCCGTCCGGGATCCGGGAAAGGTCGACATCGTTGATTCGGAGCGCCCTGATCGCACGGGTTTCCTCACTCGCGCAGGCGGGCAGGCATACGCACGCGCAAAGAACGGCGGCAAGAATCGTGTTCCGATACAACTTCATACTTCACCTCGCCTGGCGGATTTCACGCGAAATCATTGAGTAGGGTCGCAGCCGCGAAAGCCCCGCCCACCTGGTCCGCGCGGTATGATTCAAGATGACCTCCAGCTTTTTCCCGTCCGTCGTGGTTCGCCGGACGGCCTCGATGCCCATCCCGTAAAATTTCGGCCTCAGGCCCGCGGCCTTGAACACCTTCCGGTATAGCAGGATTGTCGCGAGCGGGCCCGGGGTCGTTCCGAAATAGTAGACCTTTCCCTTTCCGAACTCATTCACGGTCGCGCAGGGCATGCCGCGATAATGCTTTTTGCGATCCGTATACCGCGCGATGGGCCTGGCCGTTCCGGGGATGATCTGGTCGGCCCACACCTCGCCGTGCGCGGGAATCATTCCCACACGAATCTTCACCTTCGTCTCGTTCAGGGATTCGAATCGTTTTATCGTTATCCCCGCCATTTCGGCGAAGAGACCCGGGAGCTCCGTGCTGACCGCGTGATTTTTTTCATCGCGCGCCCCGGCCCTGAAGCCCAGCACAAGGTGTCCCCCCTGCCGGACCCACTCCTCGAGCTTTTTGACGAAAACAGGCGACGCCATCTGGTAGAGCGGCAGCAGGATGAGCTTGTAGCGTGAAAGGTCCACACCCTGCGCGCTCTTTACGTCGGTGTTCACGTTAAAGAGGACCGTGGGGGCGAACTGCCGCGCGCACTCCAGGTCGTATCCGACCTGCATGTATGGCTCGGGGCTTAAATAAAGTCCCTTGGACAGGTACTGGTCCCTGATCAGCCTTGAGTTGTCCTTGTCATAGACAAGACACGCCTGTGATTCGAAGGGCGTATCGGCGAAGCGCGCGTAGGTTGCGCCCTTTTCGCGGATATTGTCGCGTAGCGAGGCGTAGCGGCTGGTATCGGAATTGTCGGAGTCGAGTATCCCGTAGCAGAGCTGTTCCTGGGCGAACGCGGCGGTGCGCCACCTGAAATAAAAGATTTTATCTGCGCCCCGCGCGATCGCCTGGTCCGTCCACAGCACGGCCTGTTTTTCGGGGGGAAGATATCCCAGGCAGACGTGGCCCTGGAATCCGCTGAACTGCTCAAGGATCGCGAACGTGCCCGTGTCCTTGAGGCCGCGGATATAGCTCAGGGCATAGGAGATGAAAAAATAGGGCAGGGGCTCGTCCTGGTCACCCCACACCGGGTAGTTGTCATAGGCGGGGATGTCCATGGGACGCAGCATCTCCTCCATGTCGATAACGGGGGCGTGCGGTGCGGGGTAGAGGTTCGTGGTTATCCATTGATCTTTCGCGATATGCTTGCGCAGTATTCGGACCTGCTCCCCGGTGAAGGCCGTCGCCGAATCAGAACAGAAGCGGTAATAGTCGAGGTAGAGGGAAGGGTTTTGAATGGTCGCAACCTGGTCGCGCGGGACGGGCACCTGGTCGAACTTTGAATACGTGGTCCCCCAGAACACGGTCCCCCAGGCCCTGTTGAGCGCGTCAATAGTTGCATACTTTTTCCTGAGCCAGCCCCCCCATTGCCGCGCGCAATTGTCGCACACGCACCGGTCCGAGCCCTCGTGTCCGATCTCGTTGTCGATCTGCCACCCGATTACCCGGGAATCTTTCCCGTAATGCTTTGCGATCTTTTTCACTATCCTTCCCGCGGCCTTGCGATAGATCGCCGCGTTATAGCATCCCTCGCGCCGCGCCCCGAAATCCCGGGACATCCTGTTGGGGTTCACCTGCACCATGGCCGGGTCTTTTTCGTAGAGCCAGTAGGGAAATGTCGCCGTGGGCGTACCGAGCACGATGCCGATTCCCTGCGCGGCAAGGACGTCGATCGCCTCGTCGAAGAGCGAGAAATCGTATTTTCCTTCGCGGGGCTCCAGGAGCACCCACGCGAATTCCATGAGGCGCGCGGCCTTTATTCCCATCTCCCTCATTCTCCGGGCGTCCGATTCCCAGAGCGACCTGTCCCACTGTTCCGGGTAATAATCGACGCCGAATAAGACTCCCTTCCCTTCGTTTCCCATCTTGTTTCGCTCCTGTCAGGATGATTGTAAATCAGTATCCGGTAGCCGGAATTATTGCCAGTTATTTTCGGTCATGTGGTGGAAATTCAATTTCGGCAGTGGGACACAGCCGGAAAAATACATTGAGGCATCGCGCCGGGATGATATACTGGTTCGGGGGATTCGGCCTCATGCGCGGTTTAGACCGGACGCGTGCCGAACCATACAGCAGGAGGATAACCATGAAACACCCGTTCGCCGCATGCGTTTTCTGCCTTGTAGTATTGGTTTCCTGCACTACGGCCCCGCATGGAGGCATCCATGATCCCAATAAAAGCGATCCCGTCATAATCGGTTACAGCGCTCCTTTCCTGAACGTGCGTATCGAAGGGTCCACAATGCTCTGTACAAGGCAAAAAGACGTCACCTATGAAAAGCCGTGGAGCGATATCCCCGTCTCTTCCCGTCAGCGTACCTCGACGCGCTCCATGCCACAAGAGGAGCTAAGCGCCCTGCTGGGTGCTGCGGATGCGTGCGGATTTTTCACTTTAAGGGACGCGTATGGCGCATCGCCGGACGAGAGGCACTATGCCTACGAAATAACCATCACCCGTAAGGGAACGACCAAGGCGGTACTCTTTCGCAGCAATCCCGCGCGCGAATCAGCCCCGAAATGTTTCGTCGAGCTTCAGGAAAAGCTGGAAGGCATGGGCTGCAGATAGGCTCAAAGTTTTTTCGGCAGGTATGCGAGCGGATCGACCGGCTTTCCGCCGTGGCCTATCTCGAAATGTATCGAACCCCCCTCGGGTACCGCGATCGCCGTACCGGACTCCACGGTGTCCCCTTCCCGGACGCTCACGGATTTCAGCCGCGCATACACCGTCACGTATCGGTCCCCATGTGAGATGATGACATACGTACCGAAACCCCTCATGTCGCCGACCTTCTTCACCGTCCCCGAGGCGGCTGATACGACCGCCTGCCCGGATTTTCCCGTTATCTCGATACCTATGGGCTTGACCCCGTTGACGTCCTCGCGCGCGACCTTCACCACGGATCCGATCGGCCAGTTAAACCTGGGCGCCGGTGCATCGTGATCCTTCTTTTTCTGGACGCGCGCCTTTGCGGCGACGGGCGCGCTTTCGACCGGTTTTGCCACCGGCACCTTCAGGGGGAGACCCTTGTATATTTTGTCACGGGGCGAGATTCCATTCAGCGTGCAGATTTCTTCCACGCTGCATCCGTACCGCCGGGCGATCCCGGAAAGCGTGTCGCCTTTCTTTATCGTATGAATTTCTACGGAAACGGGCCTGGAAACGGTCGTTCGCTGCGGCGCGGGTTTCGGGTCATGCGAAGGGTGAGTTTCCGGCGTTTTAACGGCATCCTCGCGAACTGACTGCTTTTCGACCGAATACGTCGTCTCCCGGTCCTCCAGTCCCTGCAACTCCGCCAGTTTGGAATCGCTGAATTGCAGCCGTTCGTTGCGGGGGTTGTAATCGTCGATCACGGCGGGCGCAGGCCTGCGCACGGCATCCGTGCCGCGGTCCTGCCTTACCTGCGTGCGCGCGGGGGCGCATTGCAATAGAAATGCGCACAGCACCACGGCCGCTTGAATGAACATCCCTGTTCTTGCCACGAGAACAACTCCCACTGTTCCCCGCCGTATCGTCCTATCGGCGTTTGTATGTTGAAGAAAGGCAGGCTACCCCTTAATCTTTTTATCGGCACCGTGCACACAATAGTTGAGCAATTTGTTTTTTTCGGGCTGATACGCTTCCGGTCCCGGGCCTGCGGCGGGCATTTTGCCATTAATTTGAAATCAGTCACATATGTCATTGACAAGTCCGATTTTAAAATTTAACCTGTCCCTGTAATCCTAAATTCGAAAGGTAATCTAAGGTACTCCCGACATGAGCGATACGCCTGCACCCGGCACCCAGGGAAAAACAACGCCGGATTTCAGAAAATCCGAACTTAAGAAATCGAATTCCTCGTCCAGGCTTCTTTACCTCATCATGCAGTACCGGGAATCGCGGTTCTACCGGTGGATCAGCACCCACCCCGAGGTATCGATCGCCATTGTAGGACTGTGGGGAATGTCGATTATAATCATGTTTCTCTGGTTTGTGGTGACGCGCGTGGTCCAGGCCCAGTAAGGCCGTTCATTTCGGGATTATTACTTCCCGTTTTTCCGCCTCGTCCAGTTTCATGCAAAAATCCAGGAATTCCTTGTACTGTTCCGGGGCAATCCAGCCGGCCTGCACACGGACCTCTTTTATTATCTCCACCTCCGCGCTCCCCTTTTTCTTCTTTATCCGGATCCCCGCGGTCCCAAATTTACATGCGATATCTTCCTCGTACCCGTATTCCACGCCCGCAAATCTTTCCGGAAGAATGAAGGAATATCTCTCGACCTCGTTGATTTCCTCCTGGATGAGGAGCGGCAATGCGCGCTCCGCGGACTGGATGTAGCGCGTCGCGTCGGTTCTGGACGTCATCCCCAGTACTGCACGGTCACCGGGGGGTGGAGTGACGGAAAAGCATCTTCCCTTAATCGAAAGCACGAAGGGGGCGTCTACGGATTCCAGATTCGCGATTTCATACTGATCAATGGCAAGTGACGGGAGCAGCGCGCTGAAAAACTGGTTTACGGAACGCTCCTCGTGCAGGCTGTTGGCGAAGTATTCGCGGTAGGTACCATGACGTCCCTCCAGGGTCTCCCGTATGGTGCACTCAGCGTTTCCGCCTTCGTCTATTACAAAGCGATAGTCGCGGGTGATCTTATCCGGCCGGCGCGATCGAACCGTGCGCCGCTCGTAGCCGTTCTCCCCCATCACGAGCGCTTCCGTCCCCCGGAGCGAAGCGCTCACCATCCCGAATCCCGCGTAGCGTCGCGAGAAATCGAGCCATATCCCTTCGCTCCCCAGTCCGGGAATGAACAGCAGGATATCTGAGAACGCGCCGGGAGAAACAAACCTGCCCGATTCGGGAAGCTCTATCCGCTTCGCGAACGCGGGAAACGCCTTTATGCCGCAGCCCGCAAGGATGTTACGCGCGAGCAGCACCTTGTCTTCGACCGTTCCCTTGCGCTTATATTCCACGTCCCGCGGGCTGTCCGGATAATACAACGCATTGCCGGAGAGATCGATATCGTTTTCAACATACGAATAAACGCGTATCGCGGTTTGTTCGTCGTCCGGCCCGCCAAAGCGAAGTTTTATCGAGCGACCGTCCTGTCCGGGCTTGTTCATTAAAAGCCCCGCGTACCACTGGGTAATATCGCTCGCATCGATCATTGTCGATGCCCCGAAATAGGGCAGGTGATTCCCCGCGGCACCCGCGTTTTCCTCGTGCTTTATGAATGGAAGATTCTGCAGCCTGAGAGAATAGATTGCATTTTCGTCGCGGATTGTCATGACGGGGGCGGCATCGGCCCGGTGATCCATGGTCAAACGCACACTCGCGGGGGCTACTATCTTCAGGGAGAGGGCGTGCAGCGGCTCTTCGAAATCCTGAAGGATCATCGCCGGAATCGCCGTAAACCCCGATTCCCCCTGGATTGAGAAAGGGTTATCCACGCTGTAGGCGACGTGGATCGTCGACTTTTCCTTGAGATTTGCAAGATTGATGTAATAGGCGCCGTTGACCTCTTCTATCCTGAATGAATCGCTGTACCGTCCCTCCCCGTCATAAACCCTCGCGCGCAGGGGATGGATCTTCCCCGCAAGGGGCACCCGGTATTCGCCCCATTTTTCGACCCCCTTCTGGTCATGGACGTAGAGGACGTCCTCACACAAGGCCAGGGAGCTTCCATCTGCGTTAATTTTAAAAATATAATTTCTGAACACCACCTCGGAGGAATACTCCCCGTGTCCGCGCAGCGCCCATTGCACTATATGGTCCTCCGCCCTTTCATCCCGGTACCTTTCCAGGGGCTCCTCGATCTTTCCCGTCTTTACAAAATCCAGCAGATCCGCCGTGGCAAAGTCGGACGGATCCAGCCCGGCGGCTTTCTCCCAATCCATGACGGGATCGCCGCCTTCCAGGCGGCTAAGCCTTCCAAGACGCACGATATCCGCGGGCTTTTTACGCCGGATGGTATTTTTATAGAGCAGATTCCGCGCGCGGCGGTAATCGCCCGATTCTATGAGCACGTCGATAAGGGTGTCGTTCAGGGCACCGTCGCCGTTGAATCGTTCCAGCAGTTCGATAGCGGCCTTATGGTGCCCCTGGTCACGCAGGAGCCCCAGGAGCAGGCCGAACGCCCCCTGCCGGTACCCGCGCGCGAGTATCTTCCGGCAAAACTCCTCGCAGCGGACCACGTCCCTGCCCCGGTAATATTCGGCCATCTCCATGAGGGGCGCATCGGCGTGGGGAAACCCGGTCTGGAAATCGCGCGCGTGCTCCTCGAATTCTTTTTCATGTTCCAGGGAGCGCAGGAGCCCCGAGTATTCCTCCCTGAGCGGGAGGTACGAGGCCGCCCCGGTCGAGAGCCGGGCACCGAATATACACGCCTCCGAAAGGCTTCTCTGTTCCAGCAGCCGCTCGAATTTCATATGCGCCGCCGGCACGAAATCCGGGAACTCCGCCGCAAGCTCGTTCATGATGCGCGCGGATTCCAGGGCGAACGCCGATCCCTGTGCGCCATGGTTGTGTTCCCGCATTGCCGAAGCCATGAAAAACCTGCGTATTCCCGTTGGATCGGTCGTGCAGGCGGTCTTGTAATACTCCAGGGATTCGTCACTGTCGAGTTCGTGAAAATAATTTCCAAGGTGGAAGCTCGCTTCGATCGACCCTTTCGCGTGCAATTCCATCAGCTCGCTCCAGGGATATTCCATTACCTCCGCGGAATCGAGCGGCGTAGCCGCGATCTCGTCCGGGTTCGCTTCGCACGGCAGGGACACATCGGTGACATCGCTGGTGAGCATACGAAAGCTCCAGGCATCGCCGCGGTATACCTTTACCATTACGGTCAGCGCCCCGAATCCGCCTACCTCGAGCACGCGCAGCGAGCGTTGCGTTTCGCCCACGATATTTTTAAGCGCGATCCTCCCGTTGATGAACACGACGTACGAGGCGCGCGACTGGAAGCGAAGCCTTATCGGCCCCCCGCGCTTCAGGGTCGTGAGCGCGTAGGCGACCCCGCGTTCCGGAAACAGGAACTCGTCGAAATCCAGGATCGCGTCCGCGTTTTCCAGGCGGAGCACCCGCCGGTCGATCGACCGCATATCCTGCGCTGCCTCGGGAAGCCAGGGATAGTGGATATCGTATGCCCCGTACCGGTGGTAGGGTCCCGTAATGCTCCATTCGCGCACGGGCGCGAGCGCATCGGCGGCTTTTCTCGCCCCCGCGGCATCTTTCAAGGCGGCGAGCTTTTCGAGCTCCATCGATATCTTCATGACGAGGAGATTGCGCCGGGATTCGGGGACGCGTGAGGACCTGTCGAGGAGACCCCGCAGCGTCCTGTCCACGCGTTCATGGCCGACAACGTCCACAAGGCGCACCGGGTCGCCGATATACAGGAAGGCCTCGGGGCGCTCCGGGTGTTCCACCAGGAACTTCTCGATGTCCGCGAAAAGCGCGCCGAGATCGCCGCGGCGGAAATCCGCGTAAATTGCGGCACTTTTTTCCGCCGGGCCCGCGTATGAAGGAGCACTTGAAGCCGCATGAAGGCAAAGGGCGCCCATGAGAATCGCAGCCGCGCGCACCGCCGAAAGGCGTTTTCGATTCGTGCATACCCGCATTGTCTTCGTCATTTTTCATCGCCTCCCGACCCGTCCCGCCTTAACATGATCCTCTCCGCTTCCTTGCGGGCGATGAACAGGGCGAACTCGCGAAATTTCGGGTAATCATCCCTCGACAGGCGATACTCTGTTACGCGGACCAGGGAACGCGCCTCGATCACCCCGCCGCCCAGGTCCGTGTAGCTGAACTCGGCCCCGTATTTCGGGTGCGTCCATTTTTCGCTTCGAGGCACCGACCCGGGCGAGTACCCGCGCGGCAGGCGGAACCGAATCTCGGTCGAGGTTTCCCACGTGCGGGGGAGAATCAGCGGCAGCTCACGCGTCCTCATGAGCGCATACTCCCGGTAAAAGTCCGTGGGGATGAAAAAGGCTTTTAACCACGCGCCCTGGGACGAGATTTGCGCGAACGCGGGAATGCGCACCTCGTAGGCATAGCGTACGGGCGCATCGAGCGTTGCGCTCTTCACCTCCACGGGCCCTATCTGCGCCCCGGGGAACATGCCGTTCCAGTAGCCCGCTATGTCCTGCTTCCTGCTCTGCGGGTCAAACGCGAAATCGTAGCGCGCCGACGGGGCGAAGTCCCCCATTTTCACGATCTCTCGGGATAGCCGCGCGCTCCCGTCCTCCCCCAGCTCGATTTCGGTGCGCGCGGCGTCGAAATTTTTCGCGTAGGCGGGCCCGCCCGTGTTTACGATCGCGTAGCCGTGCGCGTCGACCACCAGGGTATTTACGTCCCTGTCCGATGCGGGAAGCTCCCTGTAGCCGCACATCTTCGCGGTGGCGTCCAGGAAGATGCCCCCCGCGACATCCGCATAGCAAATGGCATGGTTGAACTGCCCCAGCGAGGGAATCGAAAAATCGGCCTCCCCTTTGTCGCGGGTTCTCAGGAGCGCGATTTTCGCCGAGATGCCGGCTTCCTGTAAAAACGCCGCCAGCACCAGGGCCATGTCCTTGCAGTCGCCCATCCTGGTGGCATATGCCAGGTCCGCGCGGCGCGGCTGAAGTCCGCCTATGCCCAGTTCGAAGCCCACGTAGCGGACCTCCGCGCTCACGTGCTCGTAGATTTTCCGCACCTTTTCCTCGGGCCCGTCCGCGGGAAGGACGATCTCCTTCAGCTTTTTTTTCATCTCGTCGCCGGCCACGGCGCGATTGCGGAGCAGCGACGCGTACCATTGCTGCACCTCCGCCCAGTCCCTGTGGGAGAGAAAAAAAGCCGCGGGCTGGAGATCGAACGCCGGGGGCATGTAGGACTCGGCGCGGTAGGGCGCCGTGTTCTCGCTCGTGATCCGGTACACCCGTCGCCCGTCGGCCCTGATCTCCCGGAGCGCGGAGGCAGGAATTCCCCTGAGGCGGCAGTATATGGTTTTTTCGGCGGGAAAGCTCACCACGATATTCAAACGCATCACGCGATACTCGCCGCCCGTCGCGACCCGCTCGGAGAACGCCCCGTGGTAGACGGGGCCCGCTTCGCTTTTCACCCGGTACCGGAAGTCGATGACGCTTCCCTTGCGTATCGAGGGCAGGTTCACCGTCCGGGCGCTCACGTCGTAATAGAGCCTGCTCTCGGGCTCCGAGAGCGAATGCGTGTATCCCTCCGCGGCGTCGGTGCCGGCCCCGTCGTTGATCACCGTGCAGCGCACGTCCGTTATCCTGTCCACGGCCGGATCGAAGACGATATACTGCTGCCTGAAATCGTCCAGTATGCTCTCGTGTTGCAGCTTGTAAATCTTCCTTACGCTGCGCTCGTAGGAACCGTCCGCGAGCACGCGGTACATGGTTTCATCGAGCAGCATTACGGCGGGCTCGTCCGCGTAGGGCGCCGCGAGCCGTTCGAGCTCCTGCACCTCGCCCGCGTAGAGCAGATTGGAACCCTCGCGCGCCGCGGGCTTCAATGTCTCGATATATTGCTTTATGTAATAATTGCTGGGATCACAGGAGAGGGCTTCCTCGAGAAAATAGAGCGCGAGCGCCGATTTTCCCCCCCTGTGGTAGGCGACCCCAAGGTCGAAGAGAACCCGGCTGTCGAAGGGGGAAACGAGGCGCGCCGAGGCGAGGTACGGAATGCTTTCCGTGACGCCCCCGGTATGACGGACCAGTTCGGCCAGCGTATACCGCATGGTCGCGTCGGCGGGGAATGACGAAATCCCGGATTCCAAAACCCGCTGCGCCGCGTCGAAGTTCCCCAGCTCCTTGTGGCACGCGGCCAGCCGCATGATGAGATTTTTTGAGTGCCTGTCCATTTGATAAAGGGCGGCATACTGCTCCAGCGCGCGCCCGTAATCCTGCCGCGCAAAGTGGAATTCACCCAGGAAGGCGCGCCCCGAGGAGGGATAGGCCGTGGCAAGCAGCAGCCTTGCTTCGCGGAGGGCCTCGGTATCGAATCCCTTCGCGGTCAGCGCGTTCGCCCGCATCCACACGCCCGAGGCCGCGGCGGGATTCACGGACCGTATGGCGTCGATAAGCCTGAATGCCTCCGTCGTGAACCCCCCGTCGAGCATGAATCCCGCGCGAAGCCCGAGCGCCTCGACGAATCCGGGGTCCAGGGAAAGCACCTTGAGCGCCGTGGAATCGCGTCGGTCGAGCTCGTCTTCACAGAGGGCCTGGTAATACCGGGCCGCCGCCCCCCAGCGGGAATCCTCCGCCGCCGATTCGAAGAGGGCGATTGCCTCCCTCTCTTCTTCGCTGTGAAGCCCCGTGAAATAATAATAGTAGCCCTTGAGGAATGCCGCGCGGGCATCCGTGGCCTGACTATCGGACAGGGTGCTTGGCATCAGGACGGAGCGAATCTCCGGCAACCCGGCCTTCCCGGCCCCCTTCTCACCGGGCTCCGATACATCCGCCGGTGCGCCTTTTTCGTCCGTTATGCGAAGGGAAAAACTCACGCCCGCCCTGTGGGAATCGCCCAGCTTGACGAGCAGGCGATGCGTTCCGGCGTCGAGCCCGACCTCCAGGCAATACTGGTCGGGGTTGAAGCCATGCCTTTTCCGATTGTTGAAGACCCGCGTTCCGTCAATCCACATGTCCGCATAGCCCGACTTTCCGAAACACAGCCGGTATGCCCCTTTCCGTGCGACGGTTATCGTTCGGGACAGGTAATACAGACAGTTACCCGTCTCCATCGATCGCTCGGAGAGATCGAGTATTCCCGCAAGCGAGGTCGCGGCGCGGAACCATTTGACCCGGAACAGTTTCCCCTGGTACTCGGCGTCCCGGATTAATTCTTTTTCCGGGGGCAAAACGCTCTCGAATTCGGAGACGCCCTCGTTTTTGAAGGGTCCGATAATATCGAATTCCCGAACGCAGCCCATCCCGTCGAGGGCGGCGATCGCCGCGTCCCTCCTTCCCGCCTTCAGGAGCAGGAAGTTCCTGAGCGTCTGAACGCGCGCCGCGAGCCGGGGGGCCGAGGCGACCCTCGCGTTTTCCCCCAGGAGCCTGTCGCACCATTCCAGCATCGCGGGATAGAGCTCCGGGTATCCCGTGAGCTCCGATGCGCGCAGAATGTTGATTTCGATGGTCGCATAATCGTCCAGCGAAACGGTCCACGCAGCCAGCGCATCGAAAGCCTGGATGTAATTCCCCCGCGATTTCTGGAAAAGGTACGTATCTTCGGGGGGGGCGCCCGCGCGTCCGGACTCCGCCATGACGAGCAGGATAATCAGTGCGGCGGTTGCCTTGCATGCACGAAAATAGTTCATGGCAGTATCGATCCCGCCTATTTTTTTATAAGCCCCGCGGCCCGGTTCAGGATTTTTTTCGCGTCCTCGGTTCGCTCCAGGACGAGCAGCATGTGGGCATAATCCAGGTACGCCTCGTGAAAGTAGGGAAATTCAGCCAGGCAGCGCGTATACATTTCCTCCGCCTCGCCGTGCCTGCCCTGGGCTTCCAGGGCCTTGGCGCATTTATAGATGGGGTACGGATTCGATTCGCACGGGCCCAGCACCGCGCGATAATAGGATTCGGCGATCGTGTAATCTTGCTTTTCGAAAAAGATATCCCCAAGCTCAATCGAGGCGTAGAGGCTGCACGGCTGCTTCTCCTTGAGCATCACAAGCACCCGGACGCCGTCGTCAAGCCGCGTCGAACGGCGATAGAGAATATAGAGATTGTAATAGGCGTTCGCGGGCGCATCGGTCCCGGCGAGCAGCTCCTGAAAGAGCTGTTCGGCGTCCTTGTACTTCTCCATCTCGGCATAGACGCACGCCAGGTTGTTCAGCGCCCGCCCGTCGCCCCGCCCCGCGACCAGGATGGCCTTGTAATCGGCCACGGATTTTACGAGGTGATCGTTCTCGGGCGAATTGATATGATGAAAGCGCGCGAGCATCCACCGCTCCGCCAGGCTCTTCCCCGGCCGGGCGTCGATTTCGGCGGCCCGCTCCTTCGTGATGTCCGGCATCGCCTCCGGAAACTGGAGCGAGAGCGGAATCCCCGATGCAGTCGTCCGGCGGTATTCGCCGTCCCCCGAGACCCGCGCACCCGCGCAACCCGCGGCACAGTGAATCGTCGGCACGAACAGGCACAGGAGAATTGCAAATCCGGGTAACTTTTCAGGCAGATATCTTCTCATATGCGCAGGTAGCATAGGACGCAAAAGTGAAAATAAAAGCAAAAAATTATAGTCCTTGATTTTTTCTCTTTTTCGCAGGGTTATTTAAAGGGTCGGGTCAATCAAGGGATATCGGAGGTCTTATGAAAAAAACATTACTGCTCGGCACGGCGTTAATCACGCTCGTTCTCGCGGCCGCCCCCCTTACGCCCCAGAACAGGATGATTGTCGCGATCCTCGACTTCACCAACTCGACCGGTGACAGCGCCAACAATTACCTGCAGGCCGCCATCCCGGAGATGTTCAGCACCAACCTCGCGCAAAACCCCGCGATCACCGTGCTTGAGCGCGACAGGGTGGAAAAGCTTCTAAAAGAAAAAGGGCTCATCATGAGCGGGCTTGCCGAAGGCGACGAATCGAAAATAGGCAAGATCCTCGCCGCGGAACAGCTGCTGACCGGCAGCATCATCAAGGCGGGAACGGTGCTGCGCATCGACGTGCGTCTCGTCGAGGTCGCCACCGGAAAAATTATCGCCTCCGAAAAGCACCAGTGCGCGTCGGTGAACGAAATCATCGATTCGGTGGACGTGCTCTCCGAAACCGTGCTCGCCAGGCTCACCGGCAAACCGGCACGCATAGTACGCGATATCGAACCGGCGGTCATTTCCGTTACCGGCGACTCCCTTGTGTCGATGGAGTTATTACAAGAGAATCCCTACTACCTTGCACGCTCGAACAAGCCTTACCATTTTCGAACGGGCTTTATCGCCAAGGAGCTCAAGATGAAAAAGGAGCGTGTCCCGCTTAACATCTGCGTCGTCCTGGACCGCAGCGGCTCTATGGACGAACAGGGAAAGCTGGACTACGCGAAGCAATCAATCGCGTTCGTGATAAAAAACCTCGCGAAATCCGACATCTTCTCGCTCGTAACCTATGACGACGCCGTTGAAGTGTACATACCGCCCACCGCCGTGACCGACAAGAACGCGCTTTCGGAAAAGGTTAGCAAAATCGAGACGGGGGGCAGCACCAACCTGAGCGGGGGCATGCTCGAGGGTTACGAACAGGTTAAGAAAAATTTCAAGGCGAACCAGGTGAACCGGGTCCTGCTCATTTCCGACGGCCTCGCGAACGTGGGCGTCACGGAACCCGACCAGATCCAGCAGATCGCCCGCGGGCAGTCCAAGTCGGGGATATCCATCTCCACGTTCGGTGTGGGACAGTCGTTCAACGAGATCCTCATGACAGGCATCGCGGAATACGGCAATGCAAACTACTACTACATCGATAAGCCCGATAAGATCGCCGACATCTTTTCGAGAGAGCTTAAGGGATTGCTCGCGGTCGTTGCACAGAACTGCACCCTGACCATCGGTTTCCCTGAAGGGGGAACGATCGAGGGGGTATCCGGTTACAAATATGAGACCACGCCCGGCGGAATCGCGATAAAACTCGGCGATCTCGTTTCGGAGGAAAAGAAGCTCGCGCTCATCCGGATAATCCCCGGCGCCGCGCAGGGCGCGCGCGCCGTCGCCGCTCGGGTGACCTACACCTACGATGACGTGGTCACGGGCAGGGGCCGCGTGACCGAAAGCCGGGACGCGGTGATCACCCCCACCGCCGACCAGGAACTCATATCGAAAAATTACATCCCGACGGTGCTCAAAGACGTCGACATGTTTGCCTCCACCGACCTGATGCAGAAAACGATGGAAATGGTGGACAGCGGCAGGCTCGATGACGCAAAGAAAAACCTGGATACCAACCTGGCCCTCATGCGGGGCAGCCTTAAAAAATATCAATCCCGGGAGCTCAAGCGCCAGGTTCTGAATATCATGGAATACAAAGAATCCCTCGACCAGTTGTCGAAATCGGCCGCGCCAGGCTATAAAATGGAGGAATCCGACGACTACCAGAGAATGCAGAAATCCGGCAGGAGCAGCCAGTACGAGCTCATGAAAAAGAAATAGAAACGATCAGCCGGGGCCCCTCAGCGCCTGGCTCTCGTCCTGGACAATATCCAGGCACAGTATGCGTTTCAGGTATTTATGATCGCGGAATGCGACCGAGATGGTGATGCAGATATGCCGCGATGCGAGGGAGATGTAGGGCTCGGTCGTATACTTGAGAAGGCCCGACGCGACGAGAAAAAAATAATCCTTTGAGGACTGGTCGGCTCCCTTCTGGGCCGGCTGGAAGAAAAACCCCTGGGGCGAAGTTTGCCGGCCTTCCGGGAACACGGTCGCGCTTGCCTGCTGCCCATCGCTGTCGAGCACGTAGGCGCATTCGAGCTCCGGGTAGCGTTTTACGAGGGCGTGCAGCGTGGGATCGAACAGCTCCTCGTCCACCTTCGAGAGCTCGGCGACGAAGTCATTGATAATCTGGCTGTAGCTCTTGTGCTGGGCCTTGCGCGTGTTGATCTTATTAACAATATTCTTCCGGGACGTAAGCCCGATCCCGGCTATTTTTTCCTCCACGGCGCCCTTGACGGCGACAATGTCATCCGCCGCCTGCGCGAAATAGAAACCCTGCAGCATGTCCGCCCCGAGTTCGAGGGCCGATAACACCTGGTCCTCGGTTTCCACCCCTTCCGCCACCACGAGCGAACCGGTCTTGTGGGCGAGGGAGACCAGGGCCTTGAACATCTCCCGGCTGTGGTAGCCGCTGTTAATCTTCCCGGTAAGCGCACAATCGATCTTGAGCACATCGGGTTTCACCACGCTGATGCGCTCCAGGCTCGAGTATCCCGATCCCACGTCATCGAGCGCAATCAGGAATCCCCTGGATCGATACGCGGTAACAAATGTTTCAAGAAGGTCCATCCCGCACGAATTCGACTCGGTGAGCTCTATAAGGACGCGTCCGGGCGGCAGTCCGTATTTCTCGACCGACTCCATCAGGTGATTCGATCCCGACCCCTCGGCAAGGGCGGCCGGATCCAGGTTGATCGAGAGTATATATTCATTCTCGCCGGTATTGAGCGATGCGTACCGCTCCAGCGCCTTCGATCTGCACAGGCGGTCGAGCTCGAGCGAATGCCCCCCGGCGGCCGCCTCTGCGAACATCTCAAGGGGAGAGATGGTTTCACCGCCCCGCGCGGCAAACCTGCTCAGGGCCTCGAAGCCGATAATGGAATTTTTCTTGACCGATATGATGGGCTGGAAAACGGTGCGCACCGACCCTTCACGCATGACCTCTTGGAACCGGCTGCTGGTCACTCCCATTTCCACCCCCCCGCCCGGACCTGCGGCCCGGAATACGTCGTATAAGAAATTATTACTCAGTCTTTACTATCGGGAGGCGCTGAACAGCATTTTTCGGGGGAACCCTTGAATTTTTACACCACAGTAACAGGAAATCGGATAACGAGAGGGATTGCGTGTGGGCGATACTGGACTCGAACCAGTGACCTCCTGCATGTGAGGCAGGCGCTCTAACCGACTGAGCTAATCGCCCCCTTGAACGCGAAATAGCTTATGAAAGGCACATTGGATATGTCAAGCATTTATACCCGCCGGGCCGTCAGTTGACCATTCGTTTACGCGCCTCGAAAAGGGACTCGATCGCGCGCCCCGAGTCGCCCTTCAGCAGGTAGCACAGGCTGAGGGAGATGAGCTCATCCCGCTGGATGGCGTCCCCCTTCGCCTCGAGGCCTATGATTTTATCGCCGATAGAGCCGTAGCAGTCCGTATAGACGTCAACCGGTACCTCTTTCACGAAATCGTCATAGCGGCGGAATTCCTCTTTCGTCGCCGACAGGTCGATGAATTCCCTGGCCGATTCGTCCACCCGGTTAAGCCGGTAGAGCACATCGGCGCGAAGCTTGCGCATGACCGCGTTCGATTCGTCCCCCGACAGCAGCGTGCTGACGAGCTTTAACGCCCTTTCGTAATCCTTCTTCTCATAATAGATGATCGCCAGCGCGGTCATCGCGACCCTGTTGGACGGCGAGGTTTTCAGCACCCTCAGGAAGCAGGATTTGGCGGCGTTAAGATTTTTAAGCCGGCTGAACGAGAGCCCCATGACCAGCATTGACATGGGAAATGACGGATTGAGGTTTCTGGATTTCTCCAGCGCGAGGACCGCCTTCTTGTATTCGCCGCGTTTATAGTGAATGCTCCCAATATTGAAATACGTGACGTGGTCCTCTTGAACCAGGAGGGCTTTTTCATAGCAGGCCATGGCCTCTTCGTAGCGGTTCATTCGTGAATAGAGCGATCCAAGGTTCAGGTAGCTTTCCTTGTGCCCTGGATTCTCTTTCAGTATCGAGGCATATTCGCCCAGTGCCATTTCGAATTTTTCCTCCGTTTCAAACTGGACGGCCTTCAGGAACCGGGCGGCGAGGGCTTGCTTGTTGGAATTTCCGGAATCCAGGCTCACTCTCCCCATCCCCGCCCCGAATCTCCGAACACGGGACCGTCGCATCTCTGAAAATATCGGTAGGGAACTGACTCTGATAAAGTCAAATAAATGCCATGAAGACGCGTCACAGCTGGATATACACGAACTCGCAGTCGCTTTTCCCCTGGTTCGTCCACCTGCCGGCGAATGAGCGATCGAGGAGAACCGCATCCCCCTTCCGGAAGAGGTGTTCCTCCCCGTCTATCACGAGGCCAAGGGTGCCGTTCACCACGATTATGTACTCTTTTCCCTTGTGCAGGAGTATCGGTCCATCGTGCGACTCGTTTCCGGGTATGGTTACCAGGTAGGGAATAGGGCCCTGGGTTTTTTCATCGGCTATGCGGGCGATCTTGAGATTGCTCACCATGGCAAGCGGTATATCCTTCTTTCGATATATCCGAAATCCCTCGGCCTGGCTGTCGATCGTTTCCACGTTGATGAAATACTCGACCGGCTTCTTGAAGATCGACGCCAGGTGTACCAGGGTCGTGAGGGAGGGCGTGATAAGATCGTTCTCTATCTGCGAGATCGCCCCGGGCGTCATCCCGAGCCTGGAGGCGAGTTCCGCCTGGGTCATGTTCATGGTCTTGCGAAGCCCCTTCACCTTGATCCCTATTTTGAACGCGTTATTGTCGTATACCTCTTCGAATTCTATCTCCTCATCGATAATCCGGAACATATAGGGCGTCGATAAATTCGTGGAGGGTCTGCCTTCAAGCTTATGGATTTTAAGCGCATACTGGTCCGAGCTGATATTGGACATGGACAGCACGATTTGCGTGATGTGGGTCAGCCCCGCTATGAACTCTTTCGAGTGGGCCTCCTGCTCGAGTATCCAGTACGCGATCGTGTTCATCTCGTACAGCTTGGGACAGGTAAACCCGAACATGTCCAGAACCGAGCGCTCGTCCTTCCAGAGCTCGTTCATACCGGTAAGACTGTCGAATATATAGAACGACCCGTCGCGATTCGCCGACTGTATCGTGTTCATGGTCTCGAGAAACGCCGCCATGTCGCGGGGATTCTGTATGCAGGTGACGCGCGAAAGGTCGTAACCTTCTTCGTTATGATAGAAATCCAGGAAGACGGGATCGCTGTTTCCCTTGCCGTGCGTAAAGGCATCGATCAGGATAAAGTTGTAATTTTTGAAAATCTCGTCGAACCGCTTGCAGACGGTATGCGGCGCATAGTTGAAGCTCACATAGATAATGGAATTCTGAAAATCATTGATTTTCGTGAAAAAGCTCTTGATGAAGAATTCGATGGGCACCGCGTTCGCGATCTGCCACACGACGTTATCGCCCAGCTTGATACCGCCGACAAGCTTGTCAAGATACCTGATTCCCGTACTGATCATGTTCTCGCTCCAAAAAAACTATTTGGTGCCCGGACCCGGGGGCATCCCCTTTCCGCTTATTTTGATAGATATATACTATTTCAAGTATAAGGTATCCGATGCGACCTTTCCCTTCAAAATTAAAAACGGATCGTGCACGCCCGGGGCCGCTATTTTACATTTATGAAACCTTTCACCGGTTTTCAAGGGCAATCCGCCGCTCGTCGCGCAGTAGAGACCCGAAGAGCCTTCCCGGGGAACCGGTTCCCGGCCATGATGCATGTACAGGTATAAAAATCTACTTGTAAATCGGCCACGGTACCGGCCAGAATGAGCCATCCGCTTTGCGAATCGCCAAGGAGCACTGAACATGATTCCGGTAAAACGCCTGGGGGACCTTTCCTCCGCCGAGCTCGACTCTCTACTCAACCGATTTGGCGACGATTTCAGTAAAATCCTGATCGATACGGTCATCCCCCTCGTGAACGACGTACGCATCAACGGCGACGATGCGGTGAGGAAATACACCGAGCGTTTCGACGGTATGAGGCTCGACTCACTGCTTGTCGCGGAAAAGGAAATCGAGGACGCGTATGCGCGCACCCCCGCGGACGCGATCGAGGCGTTTTCCCGGGCAAGGGAAAACATCGAGGAGTTCCATGAGTATCAGCGCAAAAAATCCTTTATTTATACGCGCCCCGACGGCACGACGCTTGGAATGAAGTACGAAGCGATAGAGCGTGTCGCGCTCTACGTTCCGGGCGGCAAGGCATCGTACCCGTCCTCCGTGCTCATGGGGGGCATCCCCGCAAAAATCGCGGGCGCGCGGGAGATCACGGTCATCACGCCCCCGGACGCACGGGGTTCCGTGAACGACGCGGTGCTCGCGGTGTGTAAGATCCTGGGACTTACCAGGATACTCAAGGCCGGGGGCGCCCAGGGAATCGCGGCGGCCGGGTTCGGTACCGGGACCGTGCCAAAATCGGACATTATTGTCGGCCCCGGGAACGTCTACGTTACCGCGGCCAAGACCTATCTTTTCAGCCTGGGCGTGATCCAGATCGATTCCATGGCCGGCCCCAGCGAGGTGCTCATCATCGCCGACGAAACGGCCAATCCCCGGTGGGTCGCGTACGACCTTCTCTCTCAGGCGGAACACGAGGAAATGGCGCGCGCGGTGCTGGTGACCACCTCCTCCGAATTCGCGGAGCGCGTGCGCGAAGAGGTCGCGAACGATATCCGGACGGGCGGCGGCAGGATCGAAATCAAGAAGAAGGCGATCGCGAAGAGCTTGCTGCTCATCGTTTCCACCCTGGACGACGCCATCGAGTTTTCCAACCGCTACGGACCCGAGCATATGGAGTTCATGGTATCCAATCCGCTCGAATACCTCGGCCGGATAAGGAATGTCGGCTCGCTCTTCCTGGGGCACCACGCGCCGGTCGCGGTGGGCGATTATTTCTCCGGAACGAA
Organism: Spirochaetota bacterium; assembly: GCA_004297825.1. Taxonomy (NCBI): domain Bacteria; kingdom Pseudomonadati; phylum Spirochaetota; species Spirochaetota bacterium. The sequence goes on along the minus strand of SCSX01000024.1, from coordinate 3,673 downwards.
CCACATCCTTCCCACGGGCGGAGCCGCGCGATTCTCCTCGGGCGTCTCGGTCGAAACATTTTTGCGGCGCACGAGCTTCCAGCACCTCACGCCCGCGGCGTTGCGGTCGGCACAGGGTCCGGTGGGCATCATGTCCGGTATAGAGGGATTCGCCGACAAGCACGGGGGGTCGATAGACATTCGTTTCAAGAAATAGCCGCGGGCGCGGATATCAAAGCATCGACAGCACGTAGCGCGCCAGCGCCGGTGCGGCGGTAAGGCCCGGGGACTCGATACCCAACAGGTGTATCACATTCGAGGGCCGGCGAACTACCACGAAATCCTCGCACCTCTCCCCGTTCAGATATACCCTTGGCCTGTTGCCTGAGTAGCCCTCATTAAGCTCGATGCGCGCCGCGGTTGCCGCATCGATCATCGAGGCGAGCGAAGAGGAAAACTCCTCGCGTGGCGTCCTGATCTCGTAATCGTCTTTAGCCTCCGTGTGCGTTTCCGACGGGCCAAGCAGCACCTCGCGGCCAAACGTGGGGGTCAGGTGAACGCCCAGCGTTCCGGTATGGACGGACGGCGGCGGATATACGGGAACCCGGCATTCGATGCTCACCGTGGAGTAGTAATCCCCCTTAAGCGGCCTGACCACGTAGCCATGCAGTCCGCATTCGGCCGCAAGTTCATCCGCGTACAGGCCGGCACTGTTGACGAACAGGTCGGCGAGGAACTCGCCTCGATCGGTAACACACACGTTGCCCCGAATCCCCCGCACATTACACGGGGCAATCACCGAAACCCCCGCCTGGTAGAGGGCGGCCTTCATTCGGTCCATGTAATCTGCCGCGTCGACGATCGCGGTGCTGGGCGAATAGAGCGCGGCAACGCATTCAATGTAGGGGAGATCGCGTTTCACACGCGACGGCGTGGCGGGCTCCACCGGGGCGCCATTCTCCCCGGCCGATTCACGAAGCCGTTCGATTTCCGTGATTTCGGAATCGGTGCGCGCGATAATATACTTGCCGGTCTCGCGAAAGGCGACGTCGTGATCGCGGAAAAATTCCCTTGAAAGGGCATTGCCCTCGACACACAGGCCGGCCTTCAGGGAATATTTTTTATAATAGATCCCCGCGTGGAGCACCCCGCTGTTCCGGCTCGATGTCTCCTGGCCCAGCCGCTCATGGCGCTCGAACAGGTATGTTTCATATCCCTTCCGGGCGAGGGCGTACGCCACGTGGCACCCCACCACGCCTCCACCGATCACCGCCGCCCGCTCCATCACTGCGCTCCCCGGGCACCAATCATTGTTACCTTCACCCTGAGCGTTTTCATGGTGAAGGAGGTCAGCTTGTCGGGCCGCGCCGCGAGCAGGTCGAACTCGATCTTCGCCCCGTCTTTTATGGGGGGCGGCAGGCTCACCTGGAGCATCGTGGTGCTCGCGATTCGGCCCACGCCCCGGCATACATGGCAGTCCCGGTCGCTCCCTGTACACAGGGGACAGAGCACGCGTGTGGGAAGGTCCACATAGGCGATTATGCCTTTCTTCGCCTCCACGGCCGTTATGAATATCTCCACATCCTGGCCGAATTTACGCACCCGCTCGCCGCGGCGGATGCTTTTGTTGAGCAGGCGGGTCTTGAGAAGGCCCTCCAGGGAAATCGAATATTTCACGCGCTTTCGCGGAAGGAACACGAATCCATGCGGACTCTCCCGCTGCACCGAAAACAGGAGCCGGTCATATTCCTCCCTTAGCGCGTCATCGATCAACACCTTGTAGCCCTTAATGAGCAGCTCGGCTTTTTTTCTGTAATCGAGCGAATTCTCGCCCGAACTATCGGGATGATAACGCTTGATCAAGACGCAGAAAGAGGAACGTATCGCGGCCTTGTCCGCATCGCGCGGCACGTTCATGATGTCATAATAATTTACAAGGTTTCCCCTGTCGTCATGGGACGATTTATGCACCCTTCCTCCCTGTTCGGAAAACTGGTTGCAATGCTATCTCATCCGCGGCAATACGGAAACACTTTTTCCAAGGAGGAGGCCATGGGCCGGCGCACCTCGGTTATTCTTTGCCAGCCGGACGAGCGGCGCGGCTGCAGCGCATGCTGCGGATTGTTCAACCTGGGAGACCTTTCCCGATCCGCGCTCACGCGCTATCTCATGGGAGCGGAAAGACGCCTCGATTCGCCGCGCCCGGACGATGAGTCTGTTTCGCTCCCCGGCGGGGAACCGGTGCGCGATACAGGCTCCCATATCTGTCCCTACCAGGGATTTCTCGACGGGAACCCCGCGCGTCCCGGCTGCCTGCTTCATCCGCTGCATCGCGGGGAAGACCTGCGGAACCGCTCGCTCTTCGGCAGCACTATCTGCGCGAATTACCTCTGCCCCGCGCATTACATCTTCACCGATGAACACGCACGCATACTGGTGGAGTATGTTGAGGATTGGTATCTCTATTCGATTGCGATAATCGATCCGGAATCATTCGTGTGGATGGTCGACACGCTGGTGGGGAAGATAGAGATTAAATTGGGGGGGTCCGATATCGCTGTTCTCCGGAGGATGCTCATACGTGCCCTCGAGATCCACGCGGAAAATCTGGCCCGGCTGCGCGCTCCGGTGTTCCATTACGCGCTCTCGGAATATCTCGCACACAGGGGCGTTTACTCCCTTGCCGCGCCGGGCGACGCCGCCGGGGACGAAAAAGCGCGCATAATCGACGAATGCGCCCGCTTATGCCTTTGAATCCCTCTGCCTGGCGATCGCCACGACGTCGCGCACCTTTTGACTGCTGTTCTTGTCCATGATGAGAATGTCGTTGCCGGACTCGACCACTACCAGGTTTGACAACCCCACGAGCGCGACCCTGCTTTTCTCCGTGAACACCGAGCAATTCCGGGAATCGATAAAAATCATACGCTCGACCTCGGGGCCCCTGTTCATTGATTCGTCCGGCTTCAGGATATCGTCGATGGAATTCCAGCTCCCCAGGTCGGCCCATCCGAAATCGGCGGGGATTACCACCCGGTTGTCCGCCTTCTCCATTATGCCGTAATCGATAGACACGGAGTCTATCGCCGAAAATATCTTCTGCTTGACCGCCCACGATTCGTCGCCGTTCGAGGCGATTTCTTCCGCCGTCATTTTCCTGAGCGGATCGAAGGCGAAGTAATGCGCCGGCATAAGGCGCTTCATTCCCTCGAGTATTATGGATGTGTTCCAGGCGAATATGCCGCTGTTCCAGAAGTAGTTTCCCTCTATGACATAACGCCGCGCGGTCTCAAGGTTTGGTTTTTCCACGAACATGTCCACACCCTTCACCGCGCCGCCGTCCTTGAGCGCCTTAATATACCCGTACCCCGTCTCGGGATACTCCGGCTTTATCCCGATCGTCACGAGCTTGCCGGACTGCGCCTGTTCGACGGCGGTCCGCAGCACGGAGGCGAACTCCTCGTCCCGCTTGATAAAATGGTCGGCAGGCAGCACGATCATGACCGAGTCATCGAACACCCTGGAAAGATACGTGGCCGCGTACAGCACCGCCGCCGCGGTATTGCGCGGCATGGGCTCCGAGAGGATCGTTCCCTTCATCCCGGTCTTACGAAGTTCTTCCCCGGATTCATTCTCGTAGCGCCGGGCGGTCACGACAAGGCACATGGCAGGATCGAGAGGCATAAGCCGCTTG
>SCSX01000023.1 GCA_004297825.1 Spirochaetota bacterium | reverse complement strand
TCTTCCGGGGTGAAACGCCGTCTCTTACTCTTGGTCATGTGATCCTCCTATAAATATCTCGGAGGATTTACTAGCTTATTTTTACCCTATTTTTTTCCCGTTTTCAATGAAGCGCGACATTAACTGTAACTGTATACTCCTGGCTTGTTCCGTCTTCTGCTGTTACCGTATACGTAACAGGATTTGTAAAATCCTGTACGGACCCGGATGCCGGGCTTATGCTTTTTCCCGTATGTGTGATTACAGGTGCAATTGAAGTAACATCGATATTCGCCTGGTAGGGCAGCATTAAGGTAATGGTTTGATCAGTTTCATTTATAGTTCCGTTTATGGAAACTCCGGAAATACTGAATTCTATGAGCGTTTTTCCAGTGCTGGGACTTCCTCCGCCTGATCCTCCGCACGATGCGAAGCAAAATACTGATACGATTAAAATTAACGATAATGGTTTAAATTTCATGTTTTTCCCCATTTATATTTAATACATAGGAATCTGCATTCTTTTTCCAGGAAAAGTACGCTGACATAACGGTTGATACCGGAAGCATCCTCCGCTGAAAAGTCAACGCTCCCCGGTTAAAAAGCTCCCGGAGAGTAGTTAAAATTTATGGTCTCCTTACTGTCGTCAGAAATGTTCATCTCCCGTCTCCGGCTCGTTCCCTGAAACCCCGCAGCATATTCGATCATGCTTTCTAAAATCAAATCTTGCACGCGTTGTCTACCGCCCGGCATTGCGGCGGACACGCGTCCGGAAGAACACGACTTCGCCGGATTTCATCTCGCCCTTTCTCTCGAGACGCGGGTTGTATGAATGAAATGAACTAAATTCATTTCCGTCTCGCACTCCGCTGATCGAACAGAATTATTCCATATGGGGACAGGAGGGGATTCGGGGATGCGCAAGCCCACCACCCTATTTTTTCGGATTTTCTCCTTCGTTCCAGCCATCCAGTACAGGGGGTTCCCGCAATGTCGATGCCGGGCATCTGGGAAATCATCATAATCGCGGTCATACTCGTCGTGTTATTCGGGGGCAACCGGGCCATGTCCACCATCAAGGGCCTTGGGCGCGAGGTATATCAATTAATACATAGGAATCAATACATAGGAATCTGCATTCTTTTTCCAGGAAAAGTACGCTGACATAACGGTTGATATCGGAAGCGTCCCCCACGGAAAAGTCAACGCTCCCCGGTCAAAAAGCCCCCGGAGAAAAGTTAAAATTTGCGAACGCCCAAAAATCGCGCTTTTTTAAAAACCCCGGGCAAAACGGCCCCGACCGTTCCACAGATTGTGCATAACGGTGATGAAATGTCAACGAATAAAGAAGATGATCGGGCGACCTGGGACTTCTATGGCCCGCGCTTCATCGGTCGAAAATACCCCTTGTAGAGCGAGCATTCCCGCCAGATCCTGTACCATGTCTTCTCCGCGAAATTAGCAAACACCACGGAGGGAAACATCCTCGCGCCGCAGTCGGGGCCTTGTTCGGGATGGTCTCAAATGAATGCTCAATCGCTGCCTTCCATGCGGCGTTTTGAATCTTCGCGAGCTTCTCGCCCGCGCTATGCGCGTAGATGCCGTAGTAGCGGATCATCTTCGTATGCTTCTTCGGGAGGAAGTAAAGCATCTTCGCCATGAATTCGTAAATGTTCATGGTGGTTGTGGTATACCTCTTCTCGCTCGTTCTCGTGTCCAGCCAGCTCTTGTAGCGGAATGTCACGGTTTTACGGAAGTGGTCCACGGCGAGAATCTGGCTGTTGTGGAAATAGCCGGCGGCAAGATATTCCGCGGTGCGGAAGAGCACCTCGCTGTCCGTGCCGGTGATGGTCTTGAAGTGGACGTGGAAGGCGTTTTTATAGCGTTCCTTAATCTGCGCGATCTCATCGCCGCTGAGCATTCCTGTTTTCCGGAAGAGACGACACGCGGCATCCATCCATGCGAACCGGATTTGCCCGTACCGGATGAACGCGACGTTGCACAATTCTCCTGTATTTATATTCACCAGCTCCCTGGTGCCTATCAGGTGCACGTGGGGGTTGTAGTTGAGGCCGTTGCCGCACATGTGCACGGTGGCGACCACACCCACCTGCCATTCCCTGTCCCGGCCTGAGCTTGCCAGAAGTTCCTTCCAGTACACACGCGCCGCTTCCTTTATCATTAACTGTGAATCGAATCCCCGCTCGAAAAGCCTCTGCCGGACATTGCCGGGAAGCGTAAAGGTCGCATGGCAGTGCTTGAGCAGCGGGTTCATGATGTACGATAGGTGAATCGACCATCCGAATATCTTTTTCCGGTAACAGGACAAACACAGGCGCGATTTGCATGTAAAGGGGACCACCAGTATCGTGCCGCAGTCCGGGCAGGTGTGCATCCGAAATCCGTTCTGGTATTTCCCGCAGCGGATGAGCTTGTGAACTTCCTCCGCCTTTTCCTCGTCGAGCGGGCCGTACAGCTTCGCAAAGCGTTCCGGGTAGAGCTTCCTGAATTCGCTCCAGTGGCGCAGCCAGATGGACTTGTACATGCTCCAACGGTCGAGTCCTGGCCTGTAGGGAGGGTGCGAATTGGATTCTGAACTGAGGTACATGAATACTATACGTACAAATAGTATTCATGCTAGAGTAAATTTATCCTCTGTAGTGGACTTTCACCGCCGGGCGTGCGCCCTTGCCGGGAGCACAAAGAACAAAGGCGCGGATTCGCATCCGCGCCTTTGGCTTTTTTGGCATTAAAGACTAGTGTTACTCGGCGAGCATGCCCGTGAAAATCTCGTCGCTCGCCTTGATGACGGCGGCTTCGCCCCAGAGTATGGCGTCCATCATCCCGAAGTATTTCGGGAACTCGGCGCCAATGAAGAACTGGCCCGAGATGACCTTGCCGGAGAAGAAGGCCGCTTCGGCATTGTCTTTCAGGATCGCGTCGCGGTCGGCGCCCTTGGCGTCGCCCACGAGGGACTTCATCTTGGGGATGCACAGCGTAAGCATCCAGAGGTGTATCCACGCAAGCGCGAGCTTGTACATGGCCATCTGGAGCGGGGTCGCGTTCATGAACAGGTGAAGGAACTTGCCTTCGCCCATCTGCTTCTTCATCATGTCGATGACCTCGGTGAGCTTGTCCATTCCCTTCTTGACCAGGTCGATATACTTGTCCTCGACGACTCCCTTGGCCTTCGCCATGGTCGCGTCTACGCGCTTACGCCATGCGTTAAGGTTGAACTGCTCGGGGTTCATGAGGATCTTGCGCATCGTGAGGTCCATGGACTGGATGCCATTGGTCCCTTCGTAAATGGCCGTGATCTTCGCGTCGCGCATGTACTGCTCGACGGGATATTCACTGGTATAGCCGTATCCGCCGTACACCTGCATCGCCTCCGACGCGATGAGGGTCGCCATGTCGGAGCAGCCGGCCTTCGCGATGGGGGTAAGGAGCTCGACCAGGCCCTGCGCTTCCTTGGCCTCGTCGCCCTGCGTCACGACCGTAAGGTCGATGTTCTGGAACATGAAGTAGCACAGCGCCCTTTGTCCCTCGACGTGCGATTTCATCCAGAGCAGCATGCGCTTAACGTCCGGGTGCTGGCTGATCGAAACGGACGCCGCTTCCGGGTTGAGCATCTGGGTGACGTGCGCGCCCTGCTTGCGGTTCTTCGCGTAGGTCACCGCGTGCATGTAGGCGGCGGAGGCAACCCCCTGACCCTGCAGCGCGACGCCCATGCGGGCATAGTTCATCATGCGGAACATGATCTTCATCCCCTGGCGCTCCTGGCCCAGGAGGTAGCCGACGCAATTGCCGTTGTCGCCGAACGACAGCGTACAGGTCGCGGATCCCTTGATGCCCATCTTGTGCTCGATGCCCGCGCAGGCTACGTCGTTGTATGCGCCGTTCGAGCCGTCCTTGTTCACGAGGTACTTGGGAACGATGAAGATCGATATCCCCTTGGTGCCCTTGGGGTCGCCCTCGATGCGCGCGAGCACCGGGTGAATGATGTTGCTGTACAGGTTGTTGTCGCCGGAGGAGATGAAAATCTTCTGCCCGGTAATCTTATAGGTGCCGTCGGCCTGCTTGACCGCCTTGGTTTTCAGGGCGCCCACGTCGGAACCGGCGTCGGGCTCGGTGAGACACATGGTTCCGCCCCACTCACCGCTCATGATCTTTTCGCAGTAGGTGTGCATTTGATCCTTGGTGCCGAATTCGTGAATAAGCTCCATGGCGCCGTGCGAGAGGCCCGGATACATCACGAGCGGGTAATTCGCCGCCATGAAGTACTCGTAGCAGGCCCAGGTAATCGCGTTCGGAAGGCCCATCCCGCCGTGTTCCGGCTTATCGGCCATGCCCATGAATCCGCCCTCATAATAGGCCTTGATCGCGGGCCGGTAGGCCTCGGGCACTATGACTTCCTTGGTATCGGGCTTGAAAATGCATCCCGCCTTGTCTCCTTCCTTGTTCGCGGGATACAGCTGTTCCACCGCGACCTGCTCGGCCAGGTCCATCGTGGCTTCGTAGGTGTCGCGATCGAATTCAGCATAGGGGGCGTATTTGTTGAGTTTTTCAACATCGAGCATTTCAAACAGGATGAAACGGACATCCCGTGAGTCCACTAACGGGTTGAGAGCCATAGTAACCTCCTCAGGTTATTGAAATTAATGTGAAAATAATGCAATATACGTTGACATGAGGCATGATTAACGGAATCCTCTGCATCGCACCCGCGGGTACAGCGAGCGAACCGGGACCGCGCGCCTTATGGATAAACTTTAAAACCATGTCCTTTCGTGTCAATGATGATTTGGCCGGATTTCTCATAATTTGGCGTTTTTTGCGCCCGTGAATAAACATTATTATAAATTCATTTATAATAAATTGAACTTATAAAATATCGATATTGATATCTTGACTCCATATTACATCAGGGAGCAGAGAGTATAGTGGGCAGCAGGAAGTACTGGATCGCCCTGGCGGGCGCCCACGGCGCGGGGCCGGCGCTCCTGCGCGACGTTCATCAGGCGCTCGTGCGACTGGGCATCTCGATCACCGACGCGTTCGACCTCACCCAGTCCGAGCTGGAGCGTGAGCTGGAACTTTCGCCCGCGGGAGCCGCGGTCGTGCACGGCGCGCGCGCGCGCCTTGATGCGGTCGAGTCCGAGTATTTCGCGCTCCTCGACGCGGGAGTAGAAATCGTCCTCTTTTTCGAGGAGTCCTATCCGCAAAGGCTCACAACGGTCCTGGGCGGCCACCTGCCCCCGGTGCTCTACTGCTACGGGAACCGGGCCCTGTTAAACCAGAAAGCGGCTGCGGTGCTGGGTGAGAAGCAGGCGAGCGAAAAGGGCGAAATGATCGCCTACCTCGCCGCGAAGGAGCTCGCGGCCCACCAGGTCGTCGTCGTGAGCGGGTTCGCCAGGGGCATCGACCTGATCGCGCACCGCGGAGCCCTGGAAAACGGCGGGACCACGGTAGCCGTTCTTCCCTATGGGTTTTCGCACCTCGCGGTGCCCGAATCGCTGCGTGACGTTCTCAACCCCGACGCACTCCTCCTGGTCTCGCCCTTCGAATTCGAGAGGGAGTACACCCAATTCAACGCGATGAAGAGGAACAAGCTCGCCTGCGCCCTCTCCCGCGCGGTCTACATCGTCGAGGCCCCTGCCGAGGGTGGAATTTTCGAGGCGGGAAAATCGGCGCGCACGCTGGGGGTGCCGCTCTACGTGACGGAGTATTCGGAGTATCCCGCTTCGGCGGCGGGGAACCCCGCGCTCATGAGCGAGTACGCGGCGATCCCCGTGCGCGGGCGCGTCGCCGGCGGCGTGCTCTCTCCCAACCTGGACCGGCTCCTGGGCGACGTGAAGTTTTCCTGAACCGCGCCCCGTGTATCGGCCCCCGCCCCCTCACCGAAGCAATAGCGCATCAGCGGCAGCAGACGCCCCCGTCGTTGGAGCATATCCGCACCTTTTCCACCTGCACCGCGGAATGGGTGATCCCGAAACGTTCGCGCAGCATGTCGTTCACGGCGCGTATGGCCTCGTCGGTGTCCGGCTCCCCTTCCCCGCCCAGGCAGATATGGCATGAGAGGAAAACCTCCGACGAGCTCACCGACCAGATGTGCAGGCCGTGGATTCCGGTGATGCCCGGGATGCGCATCATCTCGCGATAGATTTCGTCGGGATCGAGGTGGCCGGGCGTTCCCTGAAGGAAAATCCTGAGCGATTCCCGCACGATTTCCATTGAGCTCCACACGATCATGACCGCGATCACGAGGCTCACGGCGATGTCCAGGAGCAGGAGCCCGGGAGAAAAGAAGAGCGCGATGCCCACCCCGATCACGGCGAGCGAGGATATCGCGTCGTAGAAGAGGTGAAGAAAGGCCGCCCTCATGTTGAGGTTGTCGCCGCGCTTGCGGTGGAGCAGAATTATGGATAACACGTTGCCCGCGAGACCCACACAGGCCACGGGAAGCATGATCGCCGCGTCGACGGCTACGGGGTTGAGATATCGCATAACGGACTCGTACACGATGTAGGCCCCTATGAGCACCAGGGCAAGCGAATTCACGAGCGCGATCAGCACCTCGAAGCGTTTGAGCCCGAACGAGTAGCGCGTGCTGGGACCCTGTCCCGAAACGCGCTCGCCCACGAGCCCCAGCAGCAGCGAAAGCACGTCCGACAGGTTGTGCCCCGCGTCGGAGATGAGCGCGAGGCTTCCGGATAGGATTCCCCCCGCGTATTCCGCCACCGTTATCGCGACGTTGAAAAGGACCACCAGGCCAAGCGTTGTGCCGCTCGACAGCGGCGCGTGGTGATGATGACCGCCATGCTCGTGCCCGTGTGTGTGGTCGTGATCGTGCCCGTCGTTATGCATCCGCCTAACGCCTCCCCGTCATGAGATCGTACAGCCTGCCCAGGGAGCAGACGTACCCGAACTCGTTGTCGTACCAGAAATTAAGATCGACCATGGTGAAGTAGCTGTTCCCGCGCTTCGATGTGCGCCGGTGCGTGAACTTGGAATCGTAGATGGTCGAATGGGTGCTTCCCACGATGTCCGCGCTCACCAGCTGTTCCGATGAATACTGCATGATGTCCGCGTTTCTCACGGCGTACTTTTTGAAAATCTCGTTCACGTAGTCGTTGTCGTACTCGCCCATGAGGGAAATGTCCAGTATCACGATGGAGCCCGTCGTGGTGGGAACGCGGATCGAGGACGCCTGCGACCCTATGCCTAGATTCCTTATCTCCGGGATCACCTCGATGACCGCGTTCGCCGCGCCCGTGGAGGTGGGGATCATCGTGTTGAAGGTGCTCCTCACCTTGCGCGTATCCTTTTCCCCGTCCTTGGGGAGCACGTCCAGGACGTTCTGGGAATTGGTCGCGGCGTGCACGGTCGTGAGCGCGTAGGAAATGAACGTGTCGCCGAAATGATCGACCAGCGCCTTGATGGGCGGCGCGCAGCAGTTCGTGGTGCAGGAGGCGTTGGACACCACCGTGTGTTTGGCGGCGTCGTAGCGGTCGAAGTTTACGCCGCCCACGAGCGTGATCGCGTCGTCCGGCATGGGCGTTCCCTTCACCTTTATCTTGAACGGCGCGGAAAGCACCACCTTCTTCGCGTGGTTCAGGTGTCCGCGCAGCGCGTTGTCGTCGTTCACGGTCGGATCGCTCATCTTGCCGGTGGTATCGAACACCACCTCGACGCCGTTATCGGACCAGGGAATGTTTCCCGGCACACGGTGTTCCTTATCGGTGAGCCACACGATCTTCACGCCATTCAGGTAGAGCGAACCATCCCTTATCTCGACCGCTTTACCGGCGCCGAACCCCGACACGAATCGCGAATAGGCGCCGTAGGTCGAGTCGTACCCGAGGTATGTCGCAAGGTCCTCGATGCCCTTCCCCGTTTTCCTTCCCGTGGAGATGACGATCTGGTCGTGTTCACCCTTTGCGGAAAGATACCACACCAGGAGTTTCCCTATCCGCCCGATTCCGCATACCCCTACGGGCGCTTTGGGATTTATGACACCGCTCATACCGTTCCTCCATGCTCAAATGATAGTGAGCGCCTGGCGCAATCCTCAACCATGGATAAAAATCTATTTTTATCCATGTTAATAAAGATAATCGCCGCGGCTGTTATTGCCACAGTTGTCAATGTAAAGAGGCCCCCGGCAGTTTTCAAGCGTTTTTGCCCGGCCCCTCAGTGGGCCTTTCTCCCGGTCGGATGAAAGCCCAGGTAGACGTGCCCCGTACGGCCGTCAATTGTAAGAAAATCGCTTTCCCGGATCACCACCTTGCCCGTTCCCTGGGGCTCGCGGTTCACGATCGCCATGTTGTTCGCCTCGTCGATTTTCATCGCCGAAAAATCGCTCACCCCCGATTTCTCGAGCCGCCGCATCTGCAGCACGGCATGCGACGTCATGCCCCCCACGCACGTGAGTATGCCGTCCGAATCCTTAATCCCGATCACGTCCTCGGGGTTGGTCTCCGGCATGGCCAGGATGATCTTCTCGCCCGGGTATTTCTCGCGCATGAGCCCGATACGGGCGATGTCGAACACGACGCGTCCCGAAACCGCGCCCCCGGACGCCGCCAGCCCCTGGCCCAGCAGGTGGTTCTTGAGCTCGTCCGTGCTCTCGGCCATCTCCTCGATTTCGAAGATATGGTTGGCCATGCCGCGGATCTGCAATATGTAGAGCATGTCGTCTTCGAAGGTGAACTCGATTTCGACCTCGTTTCCCCAGCGGTCCCGTATCCGCCCCACCGCCTCGTACACCTGGCGATAATGCGCGGGATAGCTTTTCTCGAGCGAGGGGAAGTGCGCCGCCATGGAATAATTCGCCCGCTGCTCCTCGCTGATCGGGAACACGCGCGCGACCCCGCTCACGATGTCATGACCCTGGGCGCGCGTCTTGTATTCGCCGAACAGTCCGATATTTTCGTAGCCCAGGTAGTGGCTGTGCACCACCCCGGTGATGGACGAGGGCGAATTGTTGCCGAACACCATGCGCTGGATGATCACCGCGGTTCCCCACGCGTCCGATATACCCACGAACGTGCGGTAATCGCGCGCTACCGGCGAATCCCAGGAACGGAAGACCGCCACGATCGCGTAGAAGAGCTGCTCGTACGGGTCCTTGGGGACCGAAAACCCGGCGCGGTTGATCGCGAACCGGTATTTCTTGGTGAGCACCTCCATCTGCATCCCGGAAAGCTTTTCCTTGAGGGCGACCTCCGCCTCCTCTTTCGCCACTGCCATGAGCCGTTCGAAGAGGGACCGGTCCATGCCGTAGTTGGATATGCCGAAATCGTGGATAAGCCGCCGATAGCAGTCGTAGGCGAACCATTCGTCCCTTTCCGCCAGCCGGTCGACGATCTCCTGGGTGAGCCCCACATTGGTGATCGTATCCATCACCCCCGGCATCGAGAAGACGGCGCCGCTGCGCACCGACAGGAGCACGGGATCGCGGGGGTTGCCGAACCGTCCCCCCGTGAAATGATCGATATATTTCCTGAGGGAATAGAGTATCTTTCTCTGGAAGCGGGGATTGTAGGTGTCGCCCTCGCGCAGCCGCTTGTAAAGCTCCGACGAGATCACGAGCCCTTCCGGAACGTTCACGCCATCGAGGTTTGCCGCGATGACGAGTCCCTGGGCCTTCGATCCCGCGAGCCATAGGGGGACGAAAAGCTCGTGCTCACTGTGGACGCCGGGATATTTCCGTATATCGAAATAGATTCTGCCCTTGGCGAGGCGGAGATCGCTCCCGTTGAGGCAGACGACATCTCCCCGCACGCTCAGCTCGTGGGCGATGCGCTCCTTGAGCCGGATGAGCAGGTTGTCGACCAGTTGCAGGAGGGGGGATTGCATTATCTGGTCGCGCAGGAATCTGTCCGCGATCACCTCAACGCTCTCGTTGCGCTCGTGGGGCAGGTAATCCTCGACGATACGCTCGAGCCCGATGTTCCCAATGATCACCCGGCAGACGTACTTGTAGGTCTCGTTGAACCGGTCCGATATCTCCCCGTGAATCGCGAGCAGGGAGGTAATGATATCCCGCAGCTGCGAGATAAGCAGGTTCGGAAGATCGAGGAGGCTTATCACCGAGCGAAGCTCGTGGTTGGCCAGCCCGTCTATCTCGAAGGTGCCGTGAAAGAGCTTGAGCACCTGGCGTATTTCATCATAGTCGATCCGGTCGTGCGGGAAGATGGCGCTGCCTTCGACGATCGTCTCGAACAGGCGCTCACGGACGAGATTGCAGTGGAAAAACACCTTGAGGGTATCGAACTTTCTCTCTTTGTAGGATCCGTACATGGACGGGATACCGAACGCGATGTGACGCTTGAATTCTATCGTGTCGATCGGTTCGTACTCGGTTTCGGAAAGCAGTATGTCGCGCTTGAGTTTTTGCTGGAGATCCAGGACCGATTCGAGCGCGGCACGCGTGTCGCGGCCCTTGAGCTTCTCGAAAAATCCCGCGGGGGGCTCGAACAGGTTTTCCCGGGCGTACTGATCGAGCTTCTCGATGTCGCGCACCTCGGAAAAATTATACTTATCGTAGATCATCCTGTAGACGTGCAGGAACAGGATGAATCGCTCGATGTTTACCTTGGACACGTCCAGGAGGCGCTTGTCCTCGAATATCCCGCGAAAATCCTCGTCCGAAATCTCGTACATGAATTTCCACATCTGCGTGCGCGAGGTGTCGATGTCGAACATGCTGCGAATGTGGTGCAGCATCTTGGTCATCTCGGCGGGAAATTGCGTTTCGTAATACTCTTCGATGCCGGCGAGCGTGTCCGCCCGCTCCGCGGGAGGGAACTCGTCGAACGCCGCCGATCCGGCGAATTCCATGAAGTTTTTTTTGCCCACGGCGTTCAGGAAATCCCAGAAGAGAAGGCCCTCGTGCTCGGGAAAACGCTGCTTGGCCTTCACGTACATCGCCTGGGCCGCCTTTTCGGCATGCAGGTTCATGAGCCGGTAATTGCGCTCCAGGTTTTCGAACACCTCGGCGGGAACCATGTTTTTGAGCGCGCCCCTTTCGCCGGTCATCCAGAAGTCCATCACCCTCTGTATGAGCAGCACCGTGCGGGAACTGGATTCCACGTGCACCTGCTTTCTCAGGAAGTGGATGAGGTCGTTCATCTGGTGATTGGTATCTATCTTTTCGGTGAATGCGCGGATATTTCCGGTTGCCCCGATATCGTGGTAAAACGCCGGGAAGACCGCGGCGAGCGAAATGACGAGGTAGAAGACGTCGCGGTAGTTTGAATTGAGCAGGCGCGAGATATCGCGCTGGAAGACATCGGTATCCTTGAGGAACACCCCCCCGAGCTTCAGGTTGACGATGAGCGCCGCGGCGAGCTTTTTCGTCACGTTGGGGTTTATCTCGATGAGGCGCATCCACGTTCGTATGTTCTCGATATGGCTGGCGTTAACCACCACCGACCAGTCCGACGCGATGCCGGTGAATTCGGGGAAGCGGAACTTGGAGTTCACGAGCATGTCCACGTAGTGGTCGATCACGGTGATGCGTCCCGATTCGATCACCGCCTTGCCTATGCTGTATATCGCCGCGAACGCGGAATAGTAATTTCCGCCGCGCTCCACCTCGGCCAGGAGCGGCGGGGTCACCATGTCCACGACGATTTTAAGAAGATCCCCCTTGTGAATCTTCCCCAGGATGCCCACCACGGACGCCACCGTGCGGGACATGAAAAGCTGCAGGTCGGGATTTCCCCCCTGCTGCGATTTGCGGATGAGGAAGGAAAGCATGAACACGATCGCGTTATCGTCCCCGATGATTCCTTCCTGGATATGACTTTTCCCCAGCAGGCATATCCGCTCCCAGGCGCGCGAATAATACGAAAAATCGGCGAGGTCCGATATACGGGCGAACCGCCCCGCGCTGGTTTCGCCCTCCCGGGGCGCCATTTCCTCGATGGTCTTCGCCGCGGACTCCCCGGAAACCGAGCGCAGCAGGGCGAACAGCTCCGCGGTGGGCACCGATTCTCCCACGATTTCGCGGATCGACTCTATCTCCGCGGGGGTGGTATGGATGGCGTGGCTCAGGTACAGGGAGTGCTGTTTTTGAAGAAACGCGTTTATACGGTCCAGTCGCGCATCGGCCCCCCCGGCCTCCGCCGCCATTATTTTTCCGAGCGCGATCACCCGGTCGTTGACGCCCCCGAAGTAGAACCCTTCACCGCTCAGCGCCATGAGCAGGTCGAGGTAGTCGGTCACGTGCCTGTCGAAAAAATCCTTGAGGGAGATGAACCCGTCCCCTTCCGCCAGGGCCTGCTTGAGCACGAAGAGGTACCGGTCGAAAAAGGTGTCGCCCGCGCGCAGGGCCGATGCCTTGCGGCGCACGGTCGCCTCGCGGATATAATGGTACAGGATGGGAAGTATGATTTCGTGATGGGGAATGATCTCGTAGATGTAATCGAAGAGATATGCGCGAATGCCGTTGATAACGAATTTCCAGTCGATATTGGGGTGCGACATCTCGGATATGAGCCCATCCACACGAGAGAGCGCGCCGACTCTGGACCCGAGCGGAACACGCAGGTTATTAAGGTCGAATGAATCGTGCTCAGACATCCTGTATGAGGTAAAGCGCCTCCAACCCCCTGTTGTCAATGAGAAAGCGCCGCGAAGACAAAAAAAAGGGGAGGACGGGGAGTCCTCCCAAAATGCGGAATTTAATCAAAACGTGGAGGTATTAAAGCGTTCTACTGCAGGTAATCCTGCAGGTGGGCGAAGCGCGACCTGATCTTGCTCATCGCCCGTGATTCAATCTGGCGGACCGTCTCCGCCGATATACCGAACTCCGCGCCCACCTCTTTGAGGGTGACGGGATTTTCATCGCCAAACCCGAACCGCATCCTGAGGATCCTTCGCTCGCTCTCCATGAGGGAGGCCATCGCCACCTCAAGCTCGGCATGCAGATCCCACTTGTAAATCCCCGAATCGGGCGACTGGTACTTCTCGTCGCTCACAACCTCGTAGAGGTTGAATTCGTCGTCGTTCAGCGGCTGTTCCAGGGAAACGGTCGGCTGAAAGACTTCCATAATATCGGATACTATGTTCTCGTCGATCCCCAGGAGATCCGCGATTTCCCTGAACGTGGGCTCCTTGCCCATATCGCTGGTAAGCGTTTCCTGGGCCTTCCTGATCTTCTTGAACAGATCGCCCTTCCTGATGGGGATGCGAATCGCCCTGCTTCTCTTCGCGATAAATCTGGTGATATAATGCTTGATCCAGTAAGACGCGTATGTTGAAAACCGGCACCCCATCTTGTAATCGAACTTTTCCGCCGCGCGGATAAGTCCCATGTTCCCTTCCTGGATGAGATCTATGAGCGACGGCTCGAAACTCGTATAGTTTTTTGCGATCTTTACTACGAGCCTCAGGTTCGCATTTATCAGATTCTCCTTCGCCTTCTCATCGCCGCTGCCTTTTGCCTTCGCAAGCTCAACCTCTTCCTCCGGGGTGAGCAGCTTGATGGGCTTTATCGATTGAAAATACTGGCTTATACAGATTTCATTGAAATCATCCGCGCCTTTCATAAGCCCTCCCAGGTTGTACACCCATTATAGAGCATGATTCGTGCCAAAATAGGGAGAGAACGAATTTTCTAAGGATTTTTCAACGATTTCCACGCGAGAAAATTTCGCCGGAAAAGCGCCATTCCTCAAGGCCTTTCAAGAATTAATCGAAACATAAATGCTGTTCTTGTGCATTTAATACCAAACACTTTCCAATAAAGTGTGTATTTATGATAGAACACAGCGCCTGGAATTTCAATTAGGGGCAAAATCTGATTTCCAGGGCACAATTAACATACTATGTTTTTTTTGACTGGCCTCAACGCCTGATTGAGATTAATAAATATGCGTAATATTTACTCATATGTAGCATCATTACTAGTGTATAAATTACACATGCGTTCACATAATAGCAGAAGCCCGGGCATCCCGGGCTTCTGTATGGGTGGTATGCCTGCCGATAGTTCTACTTGATATTGTACTTCTTCTTGAACTTCTCAACGCGTCCGGCGCTGTCCACGATCTTCTGCTTCTTGGTATAGAAGGGGTGGCAGTTCGAGCATATTTCCACGTGAAGGTCTTTCACGGTCGACCGCGTAGGAATTTCGTTCCCGCATGCGCACTTGATCAGCGTGGGGACATATTCGGGATGGATTTCGGGTTTCATTGCTTTCTCCTGTTACGTATTCATAGCCTTGAAAAAGGCCCTGTTATTCTTAGTCGCTTTCATCTTTTCCACCAGCAGCTCCATCGCCTCGGTGGGACTCATGGCCGATATGACCTTGCGGAGTACCCAGAGCTTGCCCAGCTCCTCCTCGTCCAGCAGGAGCTCTTCCTTCCTGGTGCCCGACTTGTTCATGTCGATCGACGGGTATATTCGGCGATCCGACAGTTTTCTGTCAAGATGAATTTCACAATTGCCGGTTCCCTTGAATTCCTCGAAGATAACCTCGTCCATCCTGCTGCCGGTATCCACCAGGGCCGTGCCCAGGATCGTAAGGCTGCCGCCCTCCTCGATGTTGCGCGCCGCGCCGAAAAAGCGCTTCGGCTTGTGGAGCGCGTTCGAGTCGACGCCGCCCGAGAGTATCTTGCCGCTGGTCGGGACGACCTGGTTGTATGCGCGCGCAAGCCTCGTTATCGAATCCAGGAGGATGACGACGTCCTTTTTGTGTTCGACCAGCCTTTTCGCCTTCTCAAGCACCATCTCGGTCACCTGGACGTGGCGCGAGGCGGGCTCGTCGAACGTCGACGAAATGACCTCGCCGTTCACGGTGCGCTGCATGTCCGTGACCTCCTCCGGGCGCTCATCTATGAGGAGCACTATGAGGAAGACCTCGGGATGGTTGGTGGTGATGGAATTCGCCATCTTTTGCAGCAATATCGTTTTTCCTGTCCGGGGCGGCGCGACGATGAGCGCGCGCTGGCCCTTGCCCAGCGGGGTCATGATGTTCACGATGCGCATATCGACGTTCTCGGTCACCGTCTCCAGGTTGATGCGTTCCATGGGATAGAGGGGCGTGAGATTGTCGAACAGGGTGCGGCGCTGCAGGTTTTCCGGGTCCTCAAAGTTGACCGCTTCGATGCGGAGAAGGGCGAAAAAGCGCTCGTTGTCCTTGGGCGGCCTGATCTGCCCGGTGACGGTATCCCCCGTACGGAGGCCGAAAAGGCGTATCTGCGAAGGAGACACGTAAATATCGTCGGGGCCGGGAAGGTAGTTATAGTTGGGGGACCGAAGGAAGCCGTATCCATCGCTCAGGATTTCGAGTACCCCGCTTGAGAAGATGAGCCCGTTGCGCTCGGTCTGGGTTTTGAGGATCTCGAATATAAGGTCCTGTTTTTTCAGCCCGGAGACCCCTTCCAGTCCCATGCTTTTCGCAAGGGCCAGGAGCTCGTTGATCGTTTTCGATTTCAGCTCCGCGAGGTCCAGCCGGTTTTCCGCCGGCCCGGGCCGTTTGCCGTTTCCATTGCTGGTTGGGGCTTGCGCCTGGGGTCGGGCGTCCCCCTGGGGAATGTTTTTCTTCTCTTCCTCAGCGTTTACCGCCTGTCCCCGCTCCGGACGGGAGGCTCCGTTCATTCGTGCCATATACCACCCTTCTTTGTTGTCTTGGAATTATTATTATTTCAGGATTGATTCGTGCCGGTGCGACACGACATAATATAGTTTTACCGGAAACTGATGCTATTCGAGCCCCTGTTCCTCCCTCACGTAAGGACATCTGCGGGATTTGATGTTAAATGGAAGTTTATATGTTAAACGCTACAGTATTAACAATGTTTAACGCTGCCGACTTCCCATTTGACATCATTCTATTTTCAGGTTGAAGGGAAATCTTCCAGGCAGATACACAGATCGAGGAAAGGAGGCGCTCCTGCTTTCTTATTGTCTGACTACAGTATATAGCAATGCCGGATTTCGTCAACAAAAATATTCACTTTTTTCTTTTACGCTTCTTCACGGGAGCGGATTCATTGAGATGCCGGCTGCAGTAAATGAGGTACCCCACGGTTTTATTATTATTCAGCATGGGGAGCTTTTCATAGTACATCTTCAAATCCTGGTTGTAGAAGTACATTTCCCCGCCCTTTTTGCCCGCCGGGAAGAATTCGTTTTTAGCGGCGTCACCGAGCGCCTTCTCCACGAATCCCGTATCCACCTCGCCGCTTTTGCGCGCCGCGTACAGCTCTTCGAAATAGTGGTTATAGAATATCGTTTTCCCCTGCTTGTTAACGGCGTATAACGCACGGGGAACGTGTTCCAGGATCATGTAGATCATCCACTCCATCATCTGGAGTTCTTTCTGCTTTTCGATGTCGTTTTCAACCACGCGGGCCTTTTGCGGCGACTCGCACGCGGCAAGGAGCTCCAGGCGGGTCCACCTCCCCTCCACCTCTCCGAAAATGCTCACGACCACGAATTCCCTGCATACCGCAACGTAGGGCAGCAGGTCGTCGAGCGTCATCTTTTTAGCAAGGTGCGAAACGAATTTATCGATACGCTGGTCCCTGGTGCGCTCGATATCCGAGAGCTCGCTCACCACGTCTTCCTTGCGGATTATGCCGAGGAGACCCCCTCGTTTCGATACGACCGGTATGATGGGCACGTTGTGGATATAGAATATCCGTACGATATCCTCGGGCTTCTTCCGCTCGGGATTATAGGGATTCTCGTGAAACTCCCTTAATTCCTTGTTTTCCTCTCGCTTCTCTTCCATTTCACCAGCTTAAGCCGAGGACGTCGAACATGGAATACATTCCCGGCTTTTTATCCGAAAGGTATTCGAATGCGAGCACCGCACCCCTCGCGAGAATGTCGCGGTTCGTCGCCCTGTGGGTCAATTCGAGGCGCTCGCCTTCGCCCACGAAGAATACCGTATGCTCGCCGACTATATCCCCGCCCCGGAGCACTTGTATCCCGATTTCGTCGTTCGAGCGCGCACCCTGGCTTCCCACCCTGTCGTACATTTCCTTCGCTTCGCCGAGCGGTTGCGCGCTCGACTTCACGATATCGATGAGCCTGCGCGCGGTGCCGGAGGGCGCGTCCTTCTTATTGCGGTGATGCGCCTCGAACACCTCGATATCGAATCCGTCGTTCAGCACCCGGGCGGCGATCTGCGTGAGTTTGAAGAGCACGTTTACCCCGAGCGACATGTTAGGGGACACGAGCAGGGGCGCACCCGCCGCACAGCGCTCTATCCGCGCCATCTGATCGGCCGAAAGACCGGTGGTCCCTATTACCGCGCATTTCCCCAGCGCGCTCGCCGCCTCCACCGTTTCGACCGTGGCGGCCGGCGCCGTAAAATCAAGTATCCCGTCGACGCGCGCCAGGGCCCGGGCGCTCACCGTTTCGACCACGGTTCCCGTCGGGGACAAACCCGCGAGCGCGCCCGCATCGGCGCCCAGGAGGGGGGATGCGGGATGCTCGAACGCCGCGAGAACGACATGACCGCGCTCGTGCGCGATGCGCGTTATCGCGCGGCCCATCCGGCCGCCCGCACCGCACACGCCTATCTTCATAGCTTGATTCCGAAATCGATGAGTGCCTGCCTCAGCATTTCCCGGTATTCCGCGGAGAGCGGCACGAGCGGAAGCCGGATCTCGGGAGAGGCATACCCGAGCATTTCCATGGCTGCCTTGACGGGGATCGGGTTCGTTTCAAAGAACATGGCCCGGCAGAGGGGCAACAGCCGGTAGAACGCCGCCCGCGATTCAGCCATCTTTCCCTGGTCGAAAAGCGTGATGACCTTTTTCACCTGCGCAGGCAGCACGTTTGACAGGACCGATACGACCCCCTTCCCGCCGATCGCGAGCACCGGAAGCAGCAGGTTGTCGTCGCCCGAAAGCAGCGTAAGGCGGTCGCCGCAGAGCTCCAGGACACGCATCATCTGCGTGATATCGCCCGAGGCCTCCTTGATGGCCGCGATGTTGGGGACGCGATCGATGAGCTCCTTCACGCTTTCCGGCATGAAATTTATGCCCGTGCGCGTGGGGATATTGTAGAGAATGACCGGCACCTTGACGGATTTCGCCACGGATTCGAAATGCGCGATGAGTCCCCTTTGGGGGGGCTTGTTGTAGTAGGGGTTCACGAGCAGCACGCCGTCCACCCCGTCCGCCTGGGCGGCCTGGGACAGGTAGATCGCCTCCTTCGTCGAGTTGGAGCCGGTGCCCGCGACGACCTTCACGCGTCCGCGCACCATTTTTACGATTCGGCCTATGTACTCCTTGTGCTCTTCGAACGAAACGGTGGGGGATTCCCCCGTGGTGCCCACGGGAATGATGCCGTCCACGCCGCCCGCAATCTGCATTTCAACGATGCGTTCCGCGGCGGCGTAGTCTATCGCGTTATTGGCAAATGGCGTGATGAGCGCCGTGTATACGCCTTCAAACATGGTTCTTACCTGCCGTCTAAGGTTGCTGGGGTTTTGGCTCGGCTAAAAGCGCGAGCTTCTCCTCCAGGAATTTTGCGTTGAAACGGCCGTCGGGAAAGTCTTCCTCGAAAAGATAGAGTATGAGCACCCTGTCGGCCTTGAGCATTTCCTTGTCGGAGGGGTACGCGTAGACCTTGATATACTCCGACCCGGTCGCGACGATGAGTTTCACCGCCTGGCCCTTCGCAGCGACGAACTCCCCGTGCTTGATGTCCTGTTTCATTACATATTCGTTTTTCTCATATTCGCGGAGGAGCGGCAATTCCTCCTTTTTAATGAACGACGAACATGAAGCAAATACAAGAAGCGCGAGCAGCGCCACGGCAATACGATTCATCAGGTTCCCTCGTTGCAGGCTTAAAGATGTGCGCATAACATGAACCGCTCGCGAAACAGTGCGGCCCCAGCGGTACGGTAGGTTATGAGAATTGGCCCTGTCAAGAAATTATTTATGGGTACGCGACGAGCTCGGGCATTCCGGGTTCCTCCCCGTTATAGTACGTAGAGCTCGCGGATGTCCTGCTGCGGCTTCACAAGTTTCCCGGATTCATCGAGCACATGGTTGCGGTACTTGGGCACGCTGATAACCTCCTGCGTTTCGATGCGCCATACGGATTCCAGGCGCTTGAGGCCCTTGAGCATGTCACGGTACCGGTCGTAATCGTCGGTGAGTACCTCGACTATGAAGGAATGCTCGCCCTGCACATGGAGTATGGTGTGCACCTCCGGGTATTTAGCCAGGGCCGCGATGAGCGCCTCATCATCGTGCGGATTGTCGATCATCATGAACATGTGGTTGCCGCCCTTGAGCGCGGTGTAGTTCTCGAGGGTGAAGTCTTCCTTCTGCTTGAACACGTCGATGACCTTGTTCGACTGGATCGCGATGACCGTGGGAACGCCCGATGCGAGCTTGAGCGCCTTCATGAGACCGATCCACTCCTCAAGCTGGTCCTTGTTGTCGAAATTGACGTCAACGAGGTAGCTGTGCCGCCCCATTATATGGAATATCGAAATGACATGGCGGTTGTGCTTGAGAATCCGGAGGAGCTCGGTGCTTTCCCCCCAGGTTTGAATGAACACCAGCCCGTGAATGATTCCTTTCTGCATGGACATGCTCCCCTTGAATAGTGGACCCACTTTAGAACGGGCCATACCGGCGTGTCAAGCGAAAGGGCCGGATTATGCCCTGCGCGCCAGCCAGTCGCGCACCGCGTGCCCCGTACCGAAGGGCCAGGGCCGCAGTTTCCCGGCGGGCACGTGACGCACCTGGGCGATCTCGTCCCCGAGGACTATCGTTCCCTCCGCGCGAAGGTGGTAGGCGACGATCACCTGGTTTTTCTCGATGAACGGGTATACGCCTATCAGACCCCCGACCGTTGCCGCGAGCCCCAGCTCCTCCTTCACCTCGCGCACCACCGCGTCCTCCGGCCCCTCCCCCTTCTCGAGGAATCCCGTGACGAGCCCGAACATCTTTTCGGGCCACGCGCTGTTACGGGCGAGCACCACCGCGCCCTCGTGTTCGATGAGTGCGGCGACCACGGGGAGCGGGTTGTCCCAGAATACGAAGCCGCAGGTTTCGTCGGGACACGCGGGATACGCGCGGTCCCCGGCCGGCCTTGTTACGAGCCCCCTGCCGCACTGTATGCAGAATTTCGCCTTGATCATGTGCGCACCTCCCCGTTTCTTTTTTCGAAAAGCCCGCGACGGATTTTTGGCGTCCGCCGATTCTCCATTCGCGTATCAGAATTGCAGGTAAAATAACGGTACCAGCAGCACGAGCGAGGTCCCCGAGTAATAGAGGACGCGGCCCCGTTCGATGCCGTCCACGTTACGCGCGCCCAGGTATATCCCCCCTATGATTCCCGCCACGGCGCCGGTGAGGCCCAGGATCACCATTGCGGTATCGGACCCGAAGGGGAACCCCAGGGCGACGCCCAGCAGCCCGCCCCCCAGGCACCCATAGACCGCCGCGGCCGCGATGCCGTGCACCGGGGCGAGCGGGTTGTTCTGCGGCGCATAACGGTAATGGAACTCCCTGAGGTAGATTGAGCCCGCCACGTAGGCGATGGGGAGCCCCACGTACAGGAAGCGCTCGAAAAGCTCGGTCTGCCGCCGCTCGAACTCGTAATGGCGCTGCGCGGCCTGGAACCGCACGAGACCCGGATCGGCATCGAACCTGGTCCCGATGGCGCGGAAATAGGCGATGATTTCGGTTTTTTCCTCGCGGTAGGCGACAAGGAGCGGCGAATCTCCCCGGTCGTTGCGCGCGTATACGTCGGCCCCGTCTCCGATCAGGAGTTTCACGATTTCAAGGCAGTTCCGCCCGATAGCGGTATGCAGCGGGGAGTTCCCCCCGGTGCCGCGCGCGTTCACGCCGGCCCCGTTCCGTAAAAGGAGGCGCACGAGACACGACCTGCAGGCCTCGGGATCATTCGCGTCCTGCGAATCCGCGCCGCACTCGCCGGCCGCCAGCTCGACGGCCGCGTGGAGCGGCGTATCGCCCGATGCGTCGCCCGCCTGAACCGATACCCCGCGCGCCAGGAGGAGGTGGACAACCCGGTAACGGCCCTGCTGAACGGCGATGTACAGCGTCGACCTGCCGTCGAACGACGTCGTCGAGACGGAGGCACCGCGATCGAGAAGGAGCTTCACCATGAGCAAATCGTTCCCGATGACGGCATAGTGCAGCGGGGTAAGACCCTGGGTGAGGGCTTCGTCCGCGAGAAGGTCCGGAAGCGCGCCCCCGTCCAGGAGAAGGTTAACGAGTTCCTGCTTCCCTTTAGACACCGCCATGTGGAGCGCGGTCTCGCCGTTATAACTTACGGGTCGTTCATTCGCGTGCATCCCGGACTCGAGGAGCTGCCTGAGGGAATCCGCGTTGTCGAATTCCACCGCGGTGTGCAGCAGCCCGGTGCACGCCGGATGCCGCAGGTCGACGCCCTCGTGCAGCAGTGTGCGCATTTTCTGCATATCGCCCGCCCGCACCGCCTCGTAAAGGCGCGTGATCGGGACCGGGATTTCAGGGGATTCCGCGTCACCTTGGGCGGCAAGGATTCCCCTGCCGGAAATCGAAATTATTACGATAAGCGCATACAACGCGCCCTTCATCCCGACGCCTCTTTTCATGTGCCGTTCGGCTCCTTTCGAATTTTCGGTTACCCCTGCCAGGATTCCTTTGGCGGATTGTAATAGCCGATCCGTATGCGCGGATATTTTTCACGCAAGAGCGCAAGCATCGCCCTCACACCCATCGCGGGCGATTCGACGAAACCGATGCTGTCAAGATAGTAGTCGGGGTCCATGTTGAGATTGCGCGCCTGGATCATATTCACGGGGAAACGATCGAGAAACGCGCAAAGCGATTCGACCTCCGTCTCCATGTCGGTAAAGCCGGGAAGGAAGAACAGGTTTATCGAAACGAAAATCCCGGCCCCGAGCGCGGCCTCCAGGGTTCTCTCCACGTCGCCGAACGTGTAGTTGACCGGCCGGTAATATCGGACATAATATTCCGGGGTGGGGGAATTCATGCTTACGCGTATCGCGTCCAGTCCCGCGTCGATGAGCCTCGCCGCCGCCCCCGGGAGGGAACCGTTCGTATTGAGCGCGATGGTGCCGCGCGAATCGTGCGCGCGCACCTTTTGTATCGCCTGTGCGAGGTCTGCCGCGCGCAGGAGCGGCTCGCCCTCGCATCCCTGGCCGAAGCTCGCCACCGCGCGTTCGACCCGCCCGAAGTGATGGAGGATCGTCTCCGCGATTTCATCCGGCGAGGGCGGGTCTGCCAGCCTCTCCTGCGACCCGCAGAAACCGGTGTCGCCGGCGTCCTGGTGGGAAAGGCAGCCAAGGCAGCGCGCGTTACAGGCCGGCGACGTGGGAAGCGGTGCCTCGAATCGACCCAGGAAAAAATTGCGCGCGCACAGGCATCGGTATTCGGAGGAGCACTTTGCGAGCTGGGCGACCAGCCTGTTTTCCGGAAAGAGCGCCGTCGTCTCCCGAGATTTCTGCGCGAACAGGCGCTCGTTTTCGTGGAGCGCCGGATCGGAACGCGGATCGTCGTCCACACGGATCGCCGGCACCATGAACGCGCCATTTCTCAGGACCACGCCCGCATAGGCCCACAGGGGAAGCACCGGTGCGTCCTCCTTCTTTATAAAGGCAGGCAGCGCGGTGCGCAGATACGCGGAGCTCAGGAATGCGGCTGCCGCGAGCGCGGGCGTACCGTCGGGTCCCTCGTCAAAATGGGCGAAATGCCCGGTCCGATCGTCGAAAAATACGGGCAGCCGGCCCGGCAGTGTATACAGAAGGCTCCCGTGGGGGAGCGGTATGAGTTCCTTGGGATTCACCCTGGTGAATCGGCGGCCGCTGCGGAACGCGGGAACGGCCTCGGGGTGTTCGTACACGTTTCCGGGAATGTCGCAGTAGGCCAGCTTTATCCCGCCGCGGCCGTGCCGCGGGGGACGGCGGCCCTTTGAACCAGGGCCTGTTTTCACGCGTTCTGCTCGTTTAATCTGGCTCTGCGCCTGTTCATGCGCTTTTCGATATGCTTGAGAACCGCCGAGAGGTGGGATTGTTCCTTTTCAAGCCGTTTGTATTCGGCGTGCTTCCGGATTCCTGTTTTATCGAGCCCCAGGCCTTCAAGTTCTTTCTTGAGCTGCAGCCGTTGTACACGCACGCCCCTCCACTGCTCTCTTTTCAGGGCGAGCTCGGCCGCTATCTCCGTCAGAATCGGATCTTCATCCGTCATTGATGTCCGATCGCACCGATCGTCTTCCTCCGACGGGTTTCATGCCCTTCCTATCTCGATCACATCGCCCTCCTTCAGCTGAATGGAGACGAAATTCGAACTGGCTATTTCCCGTTCGTTTATTTGAAGAGATATTTTATCCGGCTTGAAGCGGTACAGGGTGAGGAGATCCCCGAGCATGGATCCTTCGAACTCGATTTCCTTGTAATTAACGGTGATTTTCATCTATCGGGAACTCCACTCATAAATAACGAGCGCGGGCAGCACCATCGCCGCCGTTTCCGCGCGCATCTGTGTAAAACCGAAATTAACCGTGCCCCATCCGTTCGACTCCGCCCTCGCGATCTCTTCCGGGGTAAAACCGCCTTCCGGCCCCACGAGGATCGCCGCGTCCGATGCGTCCGGATGCGCCGTGCGGTATTCCCGGATGCCCACGGCCCCCCTGTCCGGGTGGGCCAGTATCCGCGCGCACCCGGGGCACCGAAGGATGGCTTCGTCGAACGATTGAACGGCATCCACGGGAACCAGGCTGCTTCCCAGGCATTGCTTGGACGCCTCGTCCGCGATGCGCTGCCAGCGGCCGCGCCGCTCCTCGCGCTTTTCGCCCAGGTCGGGGATGGTCCGTGCGCTCTCGAACGGTACGATGCGCGCCACGCCGATCTCCACGGCCTTCTGGATCACCGTATCGAACTTTTTCCCCTTGAGAAGCGCGGCGCACAGCGTCACCTTCAAGAGTACCGGGGGGGGCTCCTTTTTGTCAATAATTTCCGCGATCAGCGAATCGCCGGCTATCACCACGATCCTGGCCGACAGCTCGCCGCCGGCGGTCATGCGCAGGGGGATGATATCGCCCTCCCGCACGCGCCGCACGCGCACCAGGTGCCGGAAATCGGTCCCCCGTATGGTGCATCGTCCGTCCGTGATTGAGTCCGGGGTGATGAAAAACTGCGGCATCAGCCGTTGTCCCCGAGCCGCTGGTGGAAGAAAATGGTTTTGTCGAAGGTGATGCTGTCGTCAAAATCGATAAAATCGAGGATGGTCACGGTGCCCTTGAGGATGTCGAGCATCTCGTAGCGCACGGGAAGCGTCCTGCCCCCGCGCTCGATCGTCCTTACCACGGCGAGGGTTTTCACCTTCACGTTGTCGGAATCGTGGAAATCGATGCGCAGGGGGACGAAGTCGGCCTTGTTCACGTACATGGTGAGCTGCCCGTAGCTTCCCCCTTTGAAGATGGGATCCAGCTTGAGCCGGTAGGCGTCGCTGCCCTTGACGAAGGCGTTCCCGGTTATCGAGGCGGTGTAGTTGTTCTGGTAGTCGGCGTTCGAGAGGTCGATATACGAAAAGTTCGTACCAGCCACCGCGTCGTACTTGTCTATGCCTATCTTGTGGAAAAGCTTGATCGCGTGTATGTCGTACACCCAGATTTCTTCACCGCCGAGATTGTAGAGGATTTTGATCTGGTTCCCGCGGTCGCGGTTCGAGATCACGAAGAGATAGTCCCGCTCGGCAACGCTCGCGGTCACCGTGTTCACCGATGAACGGCCGTCGGGGGTTATGTGCATGAGCTTCCCCTTCATGAGTCCGGCGGGATAATCCAGGATGCGGTCCACGCGCGCGATTATCTCCTGCGCGGTGAGCTCGATCTCCCTGGTTCCCTGCGGCGCGAGCTCTCCGGGCAGCGAAATGACCCCGATCGCAATCGCGAGGGGGAATGCGATCCTCCCCGCGAGCGCCCGCATGGTATGCCTTATTCCGGGTTTCACCGTTTAATCCCTTTTACTGCGATGCACATTGCCCTTCGATCCCGCCTCCACACCGGCTCCCGGCCGTTCGCGGCGCGTCAGGTATTCTTTCCGCGCGGCCGGCTTCCGCCTGCCATTCTAGCATTTTCCCGGAGAACAGGCAAACAAATTAAACGCGCCGGACGCGGGCAGGCTTATTTATCGGAAATATAATACCTGTCCCGGTCGGAGGTATCAAGGTCGGGGCGGAGCTTTATCGCGCCGTACAGGTATGCGTGCACCATCTCGTCCTGGCGTTTATCCGTGTTCACGTGCAACAGTACCCGGATACAGCGCTCGAGGCTTCCCGGCACCGGTATCTCCCTGGTGCAGAAAAGGGGCGTATATATCCACCCGAGCTTGCGCGCGGCGACCGCGGGAAACTCGGCGCTCACATCGTCGGTGACGGAAAAAACGGCCGAGGCGATATCCGCGACGTCGATCGCATTCTTTTCCAGCATGACGCCCAGGAGCTCCATCGTCCTCTCGACTATGTCCTCCCTCCTGTTGCGCTCCACCGTCGTCGCGCCCCGTATCCCGCGTACCGCCATCACGCATCCTCCTCGATTTCCATCGCGGCCCCGCACCCGCGCATGAGATTCATGAACCCGGGAAAGGTCACCGCCACGGATTCCGCCGTATCGATCACGGTCTCACCCGCCGCCGTGAGCCCCGCTACCGCGAGCGACATCACGACGCGATGGTCCCCGTGCCCGCGGACCGCGGCGCCCCGCAGGGCGCTTTCCCTGATGACCAGGCCGTCGGGCCGCTCCTCGATCGAAGCGCCCATTTTTCGCAGCTCGGCGCACATGACGGCGATGCGGTCCGTCTCCTTGAGGCGCGCCTGCGGCACGTTGACAAGCCTGGTCTCGCCCGCGGCCATGCACCCGGCCACTGCGAGCGCCGGGAGCGCGTCGGGGATCGCGTTCAGGTCGAAGGTTCCCCCCTTGAGGGCGCGCCCGCTCACCGCGACATGGCGCTCCCCGGTTTCGATATCGGCTCCCATGGCCCTTAAAATATTCACGACCTCCTTGTCCCCCTGGGTGTCCGAGAAGTCGAGCCCGCGCAGGACAAGCGCCCCCCCGGTGACCGCCGCCGCGACGAGGAAAAAGGTAGCCGATGAAAAATCCGCGGCGATGTATTCGTCGAAGGGCCGGTAGCGCTGCCCGCCGCGAACGAAGAAATGCCTGAGATCCTTTTGTTCGTACGCGATCCCCAGCCGGTCCATCCAGCCGAGCGTCATCTCGACATAGGGCGCCTCGTTCAGGAGAGGGACCTCGATCGTCGTGTCGCCGGACGCGCACGGGGCGGCGAGCAGGAGCGCGCTCAGGTACTGCGAGGTGTGGGCCTGGACGCTCGTGCGCCCGCCGGTCATGCGCCCGCGGATCACGAGCGGCGGCTTGCCGTTGCCGCGCGTGGAAAACGAGTGCGCGCCCAGGTCGTTCAGGCTCGCGAGGAGCTGGTCCGCGGGACGATTCCGGATCTGGCCGTCGCCGGTGAACACCGTGCAGCCGTCCACGAGCGCCGCGGCCCCCATGCCGATATAGAGCGAGGTGCCGGAATTGCCCACGTCGACCACGTCATCCGGCAACGCGGGATTTCCGGCGCGGCCGCTGATACGCCAGGCGTCCCCTTCCTCGACCACCCCGGCGCCAAAACGCCTGACCATTGCCAGGCACGAGCGGGTGTCCGATGAATCGAGCGGCGCCCCTATGCGCGACTCGCCCTCCGCAAGCAGGCCGCAGATAAGCGCGCGGATGGTATGGGACTTGGACCCGGGAACGGGGACCTCGCCGCGCAGGACCGATGGTTTCACATGGTATTTCATGGCGGAATAGAGAAAAGTATAGCGGGGTCTGGGTCCC
>SCSX01000022.1 GCA_004297825.1 Spirochaetota bacterium | reverse complement strand
CAGGGAGGGTTTACTCTGGTGAGGTATCAGCCCCGTGACCCTTTGAAGCGCTGGCATTGCTTTCCGATTTGCTTCAGGAAGAACGAGAATGAGTTTGCTTCGGATTTCCGTAAGTTGAGCCGGTTCTCGGTCTCGTATCTGGTAGCCATCGCGACGAAGCGCTACCTGCACGAGCTGCTGTGCGATTCGGCCGGAAGGCATAATTATGTTCGGTTCCCCCATTATGCCATCGGCCAAAGGAGCACAGGGGGCATTCTGTGCTGGGAATTCTACTGGGGGGACACCGAAACCCCCCCTACAAGAGCCTCACCAACGAAAATACTCCGCCGCACCGCCTCAGATTAATCATCACAGCTCCGCACGCACACCAAACCAGGGGTGAGGTATGCTCGTCCACGCCCATCTCCCCGGAAAACAATTCTCACTCCGGGCCCGTGGATACTGGAAACAAGAACATGCTTGACACAATTTGCCGAACATGCTGAAATAAAATTGGGATTTAAGTTGGTATTAATTTCATAAACATTCGACTGAAACCCGTACATTATGGATGAGCTATTGCGATGGTCATGAACCAGTACTGGTATTTTTTCATCTTCTTCATTTTTACTTTCGCCCTGGTGCTTGGACTGCTCATCTTCGTGATCCTGGTCCGCTATAAGCGGCACGATTACGGGGACAAGTACCTGCCCTATGAGTGCGGCATCGACCCCGTCACGCCGCACGCCCGCGAGCAGTACTCCGTGCGGTTTTACCTGCTCACCCTCGTGTTCATCGTCTTCGAGGTCGAAAGCATTTTCCTGTTTCCCTGGGCGGTAATCTACGACGAGCTCAAGATATTCGGTTTTATTGAGATGTCCATCTTCGTGGCCATACTCCTTTTCGGGTACGTGTACGCGTGGAAGGCGGACGCGCTCGATTTCAGGAGGTCCTTTGACTGAGAAAAGGCCGGAACAGTCCTTCATCCTCACGAAGCTGGACTCCTTCATAACCTGGGCGCAGAAAAACTCGCTCTGGCCGTTCGGCTCCGGGCTGGCGTGCTGCGCCATGGAAATGATCGCGACGGCGGCCTCCCATTACGATATCGCGCGCTTCGGCATGGAGCTATTCCGGGCGTCCCCGCGGCAGGCCGACCTCTTCATCGTGTCGGGCACGGTTACCAACAAGATGGCGCCGGTTATCAGGCGCCTGTGGGAACAGATGCCGGACCCGAAGTGGGTGGTCGCGATGGGTAATTGCGCGATATCGGGGGGCCCGTTCCCGTCGTACTCCGTCCTCCAGGGGGTCGACAAGGTCATACCGGTGGACGTGTACGTCGCCGGCTGTCCGCCGGGGCCGCAGGCGCTCCTGGACGGGCTCATCCTTCTTCAAGAGAAGATTTCGAGGGAACATCCCACGCAGGTCATGTTCAAGGCGAGGTATTGACCGATATGATGGAAGATTTGGAAAGCTCCCCGGTTTTAACAAGGGTGCATGACGCGCTCGCGGCGCGTTACCCGGAGAGTCTGAGCGAATGGACGTTCGAAAAAGGCGAGCTGACCGCGATCGTGCGGAGCGACGCCCTGGTCGAGGTACTGGTCTGCCTGAAAGGGGAGCTCGGTTTCATCGCGCTCAACGACATGATCGGTCTCGACAACATGAATATCGGCGACGGCAGGAAGAGGTTTTCCGTCCTCTACCAGCTGTACCGATTCCCGGCGGCGGACCGCATCCGCCTGCGAGTCGATATCGGCGAGGGAGAGACTTTGCCGTCCATCTATTTCCTCTACCGCTCGTCCGACTGGGCGGAGAGGGAAATCTACGACATGTTCGGGATCGTCTTCAAGGGGCACCCGGACCTGCGCCGAATTTACATGCCCGAGGAGTTCGACGGACATCCCCTGCGCAAGGACTTTCCGCTCGAGGGGAGAAACCCGTGACCTTCAAGGAAATCGAGCTCAACATGGGACCGCAGCACCCCTCGACGCACGGGGTGCTTCACCTGGAGCTGGCGGTCGACAACGAGATCGTGACCAGGGTCAAGCCCTTCCTGGGATACCTGCACCGCGGTATCGAGAAGATTTGCGAGCACAGGACGTACCACCAGATCACGCCGCTCACCGACAGGCTCGACTACCTCGCGGCGATATCGAACAACCTCGCCTATGTCCTTACCGTGGAAAAACTGGCGGGCCTGGAGGTGCCCCGGCGCGCGCAGTACATCCGCGTGATTCTCACCGAGCTGCAGCGCATCGCCTCGCACCTGGCCTGGATGGGATTTTTCGCGAACGATATCGGTGCCATGTCCGTGCTCCTGTACGGCTTCGCGAAGCGCGAGGACATCCTTGAAATCTTCGAGGAATACATAGGGGCGCGGCTCACCGTGCATGCGCTGCGCATTGGCGGAGTGCCTAACGATTTCGACGGAACGATCACGGACATGATTCGCGCCTGCCTGGAATCGCTCCCGAAACGCCTTGAGGAGATCGAGGGGCTCCTGAGCGAAAACCGGATATGGCTTCACAGGACGAAGGGGATCGGCGTGATATCGGGATCGGACGCGATCGAGTTCGGGCTCACGGGCCCGGTGCTCAGGGCCTCGGGCGTGGAATGGGACATCCGCAAGGACATCCCCTACTCGTCGTACGAAGATTTCGAATTCGACGTGCCGCTCGGCACGCGCGGCGACGTGTACGATCGCTACACGGTGAGGCTCGGGGAAATAAGGCAGAGCGCGCGGATCATCCGCCAGGCGCTCGACAAAATGCCGGAAGGCGATATCCGCGCCACGGTGCCGCGCGTGCTGAAAATAGCGCCCGGTGAGATATTCCACAGCATCGAGGCGCCCAAGGGCGAGCTGGGTTTCTACATCAAGTCCAACGGCACGGACAAGCCCGAGCGCGTGAAGATCAAGGTCCCGTCCTTCATCAACATGCATTCCCTGGAACTCATGTGCACGGGGAGCCTTTTCGCGGACGTCGTGGGCATACTGGGTTCGCTCGACATCGTGCTCGGGGAAATCGACAAATGAGCGCGTTCGTCATCGAAGAAATAATCATTCCGATACTCAGGTCGGCGGCCGTCGCGCTTTTTCCGCTGGTGATGACCGTGGTCATGATCTGGATGGAGCGCAGGGTGATCGCCCTTATCCAACTGCGCATCGGACCCAACAGGGTCGGCTTCCAGGGCGTGCTCCAGCCCATCGCCGACG
Organism: Spirochaetota bacterium; assembly: GCA_004297825.1. Taxonomy (NCBI): domain Bacteria; kingdom Pseudomonadati; phylum Spirochaetota; species Spirochaetota bacterium. The sequence goes on along the minus strand of SCSX01000022.1, from coordinate 21,819 downwards.
CCATCAAGCTCTTCTTTAAAGAGGACATCGCGCATCGCGGGGTGGACCGGTCGCTCTTCAATATTTCGCCCATTCTCTCGCTCTTCACCTCGCTCCTGGCCTTCAGCTTCGTGCCGCTGGGCGACTCGGTGCACGTGTTCGGCCATACGATCAATCTCTGGGTGGCGGAAAGCCCCGTAGGCCTTCTCCTCACGCTGGGGATTTCCTCGATATCCGTGTTCGGCGTGATATTCGGGGGCTGGTCATCCAATTCGAAATACCCGCTCCTGGGCGGACTCAGGTCGGTCGTGCAGGTGCTGAGCTACGAGATCCCGATCGTGCTCACGGTGCTCTCGATAGTGTTCTTCAGCCACTCGATCAGCCTGGTGGATATCGTCGAGTCGCAGAGAACCGGCGGCATGTGGTACGGATTCTACCTCCCGGTGTCGTTCATCGTCTTCTGGATATCGTCGGTGGCCGAGACGAACAGGGCGCCCTTCGACCTGCCGGAGGCCGAATCGGAACTCGTGGCCGGCTTTCACACCGAATACTCCGGCATGAAATTCGCGTACTACTATATCGCCGAGTACACGCACATGGTGCTTGCCTCATCGCTCGTGGTGATACTATTCTTTGGCGGCTGGCTTCCCCCGTTCCCCAACGTGGAGTTCCTGTCGTTCCTCCACTACGTGCCGGGATTCGTCTGGTACCTGGCGAAAATCATGTTCTTCCTCTATGCGTTCATCTGGATCAGGGCGACGTTTCCCCGGTACCGGTTCGATGAGCTGATACGCCTGGCATGGAAGTGGCTCGTTCCGCTTTCACTCGCGAATATCATGGTGATCGCGCTGATCAGGAGCCTGGGATGATACTTGATTTCCTGAAAAAAATACTGCTTGTGGACATTTTAAAAGGGCTGGCGATAACCCTGAAATTCTATTTCAGCCCCAAGGTGACCTTCCAGTTTCCCGAGCGCGTGAAGACGCCGCGCGCGCGATTCCGGGGAATACTGCGCCTTCACCGGGACGAGCAGGGCGAGCCGCTCTGCATCGCGTGCAGGCTCTGCCAGAGGACGTGTCCCGAGGATTGTTTCGACATCGAGGGGAAGAAGACGGACAGGATGAGGCCCGTAAAGTTCGATTGGAAGCTTTACCGCTGCACCTTCTGCGGGCTGTGCGTTGAGGTATGCCCCACCTCCGCGATCCGGTTTTCAAGGGAGTTCCGGCTTTCAACGACAGACAAGGGCACATTGTTTTTCGACCTCGCGCACATGTACGAGGATTTCGACCTTCAGGCCCGATTTCACGGGGGGAAAGAAGAGGTATGAACCAGATCGTGTTCTTTTTTTTCGGGGCAGTCGCCGTGGTCTCCGCGATTATCGTGGTCACGCACCGCAACCCCATGCACAGCGTGCTCTACCTTTCCTTCAGCGTGCTGGCCTGCTCGGGGGTGTTTTTTTCCCTCCAGGCGGATTTCCTGGGTGCGATCCAGATCATCGTGTACGCGGGTGGGATCGTGGTCCTGTATACCTTCGTCATTATCATCATCAACCTGAACGAGCTTCAGCAGGAAAAAAGAAGGCTCTTCCCGAGGATATTTCTGGTGCTCATGCCCGTCGCGCTCCTCGCGGAGATCGGCTATGTCATGTTCAGCAATGGAACGGCCATTCGTGAGGTCGCGCATTCGGGGCTTACCCTCGAGGCCCTCGCGCGCCAGCTTCTGGCGACCTACGTGGTACCGTTCGAGATCGCGAGCGTCCTGCTCCTCGCGGTGCTTATCGGCTCGATAATAATCGCGCGCAAGTGGGTGATCGATGATACCAATTAGCCATATCCTGGGCCTGGGGCTCACCCTTTTCGCGATCGGTCTCGCGGGCGTGCTCGCGCGCAAGAACCTGGTGACGATCCTCATGTCGGCGGAGCTCATGCTGAACGGCGTGAACGTCATCCTCGCCGGGTATGGTCACCACATGAAGTCGCCGACGGGTTCGATATTCGCCCTTTTCGTCATCATGGTTGCGGTATCGGAGGCGGCGGTAGGGTTCGCGCTCATGCTCTCGTACTTCAGGCAGAAGCCGACCTGCAATCTTGACGAAATCAACGACCTCAAGGGATAGAACGATGTACTTCCAGCTTATACCCCTCTTCCCGCTTATCGGCACCCTATTAAACGGGATCGTCGGCATACGGTATTTTTCAAACAGGACCGTGCACGCGATCGCGGCGGGGTCGGTGGGATTGAGCTTTCTCGCATCGGTAGGGAGCTTCATCGTACTCATGGGGTCAGAGCAGTCCTCATTCGCCTGCACGCTGTTCACCTGGATCCCCGGGATACCGGTGAACCTCGCGGGCGGAAGCGCTGTCGCGACGCTGACCGCCGAATTCGCATTTCGATACGACGCCCTGACCGCGGTGATGACGCTGGTCGTCACCGGCGTGGGGCTTCTCATACACGTCTATTCGATCGGGTACATGGCGCACGACAGGAGCTATGCGCGTTTCTTCGCCTACCTGAACCTCTTCACCTTCGCGATGCTCATACTGGTGCTGGGCGCGAACCTTGCCGTGATGTTCATCGGCTGGGAAGGGGTAGGACTCTGTTCCTATCTCCTGATAGGTTTCTGGTTCGAAAAGGAATCCGCCGCGACCGCGGGGAAGAAGGCGTTCATCACCAACAGGATCGGGGATTTCGGATTCATTCTCGGGATTGGAGTGCTTGTCTATTATCTAGGCACGATCGATATGGCCGATATATCCGTCGCCGTGGGGGGCGGGCTCCTCGACAAGGACGTCGCCACGGTCGCGGCGCTCCTCCTTTTCCTTGGCGCTACCGGCAAGTCCGCGCAGATCCCGCTCTACACCTGGCTCCCCGACGCGATGGAGGGCCCCACGCCCGTGTCGGCGCTCATCCACGCGGCAACCATGGTGACCGCGGGTGTGTACATGGTCGCGCGAATGCACGTCCTGTTCACCTTTTCCGGGACTGCGCTTACCGTGGTCGCACTCACGGGCGCGGCCACCGCGGTGTACGCCGCGAGCATGGGCTTCGTCCAGAACGACATCAAGCGCGTGCTCGCATACTCCACGATTTCACAGATCGGCTACATGTTCATAGGCCTGGGGGTCGGGGCGTACGCGGCGGGCGTGTTTCACCTGATGACCCACGCTTTTTTCAAGAGCCTGCTCTTCCTCGCGGCGGGGAGCGTCATCCACGCCCTCTCCGGGGAGCAGGATATGCGGAAGATGGGCGGACTGCGCACGCGTATCCCCTCGACCTACCGCGTATTCCTGGTCGGGGCGCTCGCCATCGCGGGCATCCCGGGGCTGTCGGGATTTTTCTCGAAGGACGAGATACTCGCCTCGGCGTTCGCATCCGGAAATTTCGCGGTGTGGGCTCTGGGGCTCACAGGCGCGGGTATGACGGCCTTCTACATGTTCCGTCTTATCTTCATGACATTCTACGGCAGGGAGCGCATGGACCCGGAAGCCGCGCACCACGTGCACGAATCGCCGGGCATCATTCTCACCCCGCTGCGCATACTCGCATTCTTCTCCGTCACGGCGGGCCTTGTCGGCCTGCCCGCGGTCCTGGGCGGGGGAAACTGGTTCGCGCGATTCCTTGAGCCGGCGACCGGGTCGCATGAGTTTCACCTTTCCCATGTGACCGAGGTCGCATTGATGGCGCTCTCTACCGGAATTGCGTTATGCGGCATTGGAGCAGCGTATTTGATCTACGTGAGAAAAGAGGGCGTCCCCGCGCGAAGGCTCGCGGAGGGAATGAAGCGCTTCTATGCGCTGGTCAGCCGGAAATACTTCGTCGATGAATTCTACGACCGCGTGATCGTCGGCGGTATGATGAAACTGGGTACGCTGTTCGGAAGGTTCGACCTGGGGATCATCGACGGTGCCGTGAACGGGGCCGCGCGCCTGGTGCGCGGGCTCTCGTCGGTTTCCATTTTGACCGATACGCACGTGGTAGACGGCGCGGTGAACGGCGTCGGCCGTGCGCACGAACGTGTATCGGCTCTGCTCAGACGGCTTCAGACCGGGTACATATATAACTACGCCCTGGCGATCGCCCTGGGTCTTTTCATCATCATGACATTGATACTGATGGCGTAAGGAGCTTTACCAATGGATATACTGGGCATTCCCGTCCTCAGCTTCATCACCTTCTTCCCGCTCATTGGCGTCGGTGCGATCATCCTCGTGCCAAAGGGCCGGGACTCGGCGGTGAGGCTCATCGCGAACGCTGCCGCGCTGCTTGAATTTTTCGCGACCCTCTACCTCCTGGCGGGATTCAGCGTTGCGGCCGAGGGCATGCAATTCATAGAGCGCGCGGAATGGATCCCTCGCGTAAACGCACAGTATTTGCTGGGAATCGACGGTATCTCGCTCCTGCTCATCCTGCTTACCTCCCTGCTCACCTTTCTCGCCACGCTCTCTTCATGGGACGCGATCCGCGAGAGGCTTAAGGAATATTATATTTTCCTGCTCATCCTTGAAACGGGAATGATCGGCGTCTTCGTGTCGCTGGACCTGGTGGTTTTTTACGTATTTTGGGAGGTCATGCTCGTTCCCATGTATTTTCTGATAGGCGTATGGGGAGGGGAGCGAAGGCTCTACGCCGCGATCAAGTTCTTCCTGTATACGCTGTTCGGTTCGGTGGCGATGCTGGTCGGCATACTGGTGCTCTATTCCCATTACCACACCTTCGACCTTATGGCGATGACGGAACAGGGATCATACCTGGCCCCCGCGATGCAGGCGTGGGTCTTTTTCGCCTTCTTCCTGGGATTCGCGATCAAGGTCCCCATGTTCCCGTTCCACACGTGGCTTCCGGACGCGCACGTCGAGGCCCCGACGGCAGGTTCGGTCATTCTCGCGGGCGTGCTGCTGAAAATGGGGACGTACGGTTTCCTGCGTTTTTCGCTGCCGCTTTTTCCGGGGGCATCGCGGCAGTTCGTGGTGCCCATCGTGGTGCTCGCGCTCATATCGATCGTGTACGGCGCGCTCGTCTCGCTCATGCAGAAGGACATGAAAAAACTTATCGCCTATTCGTCGGTCTCGCATATGGGTTTCGTGGTCCTGGGAATTTTTGCGTTCACGCCCCTCGCGCTCAAGGGCGCCGTCATTCAAATGATTAACCATGGCATCTCGACGGGCGCGCTTTTTCTCATCGTGGGCGTTCTCTATGAAAGGCGGCACACCAGGCTCATCGCGGAATTCGGGGGACTGTCGTCGCGCATGCCGGTCTACGCGGCGGTATTTCTCATCATAACCATGTCGTCTATCGGACTCCCGGGACTGAACGGATTTATCGGGGAATTCATGATACTCATGGGTACCTTCACGGTAAACTGGGTTTGGGCAGCGATCGCGGCGACGGGGATCGTTCTGGGCGCCGGCTACATGCTCTGGCTCTACCAGAGGGTGATGTTCGGCAAAATAGAGAACGCCTCCAACGAAGCGATTTCTGATTTGAACGGCAGGGAGCTTGCGACGTTCCTGCCGCTGGTCCTTCTTGCGTTCGTCATTGGGATATACCCCGCGCCATTTCTCCGGATAATCGACAAGCCCGTTGAAAAGATCGTGCGCATTGTAAACCCCGGCTTTTACGAGGCTAAAACCGCCCGTGATCCCGGAACGAGCACGCCGGGCTCGGAATCCGCGCGCGGGGGTGCGCGCTGATGGATTATTCACCGTACCTTGCGCAGATAAAGCACCTGGCTCCGGAAATAACCTTGCTCGCCTTCGGCGCTGCGGCGCTGTTGGCGCACCTGTTCGCCCGGGGCAGCGGTCACAGGCTCTCCGGAATGGTCGCGCTCGCCGGCCTGGGGACAGCGGCGCTCGTGCTGGCGTTCACGCCGCTAAGCGGCGGAGAGATCTATTCGGGTACGCTTAACGTGGATCCATTCTCGATGTACCTGAAAATGATCTTCCTCATTGCGGCCGCGATAACCGTTACGCTCTCTTTCAGGTTCTTCGAGGTCGAGGGATTCGAGACCGGCGAAATCTATTACCTGGTGCTATTCTCGGTGATCGGCATGATGTTTACGGTAAGCGCGGTCGACCTGATCACCTTCTATATTTCGTTCGAAACGTTCGCAATAATATCGTATATCCTCGCGGGCATATTCAAGAAAGAGCTTCGCTCCTCCGAGGCGGGCATAAAGTATTTCATCCTGGGCATCCTGAGCTCGGCGATAATGCTGCTTGGAATGGCGATTCTTTTCGGCATAACCGGGGAAACCGGTTTTGCACGGATCGCCGGGGCGCTCGCGGACGCCGACGCAACGGTCGCGATGGCGGGCATGGTGCTCGTCATGACGGGCCTCTTTTTTAAAATTGCGCTGGTTCCGTTTCACATGTGGACGCCCGACGTCTACGAGGGCACGCCGACGCCCCTGGTCGTGCTTCTGTCCACCGCGCCCAAGGCGGCGGCGCTTGCGGTGCTCATACGGCTCGTCACTACGGTGTTTGCGCGTTTTGAAACGCAATGGGTCGCGATCTTTACCGCGATCGCGATCGCGACCATGTTCTGGGGCAATATCGCCGCGCTCGTTCAGGATAACGTCAAGCGCATGATGGGTTTTTCTTCCATTGCGCACGCGGGATACCTGATGATCGGGCTCGCGGCGGCGGGAAGCGCGGGAACAACGGCCCTTCTCTTTTACCTGCTCGCGTATTTTTTCATGAATGCGACCGCCTTCGCGCTTATCCTGCTCGTGCAGAAGGGACAGGGTTTCGGCGAGCGCGTGGACGACCTTCGCGGCCTCGCGCGCCATGCGCCCCTGTCGGCGGCGTGCATCGTCGTGGCGCTGCTCTCGCTCGCGGGCATACCCCCCACGGCAGGCTTTATCGGCAAATATTACCTGCTGCTCGCGGCGATGGAAAAAGAAATGTACGCGCTCGTCGCGGCGGGCGCGATCAACACGGTGATATCGATCTTCTATTATTTTCGGATCGGCAGGGCGCTGTTCATGGAGAGCGGCCAGGGTGAATTGCCCATGAAGGGGACCGGCGGCGTCACCCTGGTAATATGCGGATCCGCGCTGTTCCTGCTCCTCGCCGGCATTTTTCCTTCCCGGCTCACGGAATACGTCTGGGCGCTGATAAAATAGACGGCTCCCTGTCTCCCCGGACGGGTCTCGGGGGTCACCGTTACGTGCGAATCCGCCGTGGACGGTTGGAAACCATGTGCGCGCCCTTCCTGCAAATGCAGTATCGGACCCGATGCCTTGTACGTGAAGGAAATCCCTCCGACAGGGTTTCGAATAAAAACCACCGGCAAAAAATACATGGTTCATGGTCATATAATACTTGCAAAAAAAGTGTTATATGTTCACACTATATACTTTATAGACTCAGGGATTTCTTTGCCCCTGCAGAATTGAATGCACGTATATCAGGAGGTTGCCATGAAAGATGTGTTCGTGGTCAGCGCGGTACGCACCCCGGTAGGAAAACAAAAAGGATATCTTCGCGAATGGATGGCGCCGGAGCTTCTCGCCGCGTCCCTGAACGCGGCGGTCGATCGCACGGGGATAAACCCGGAACTAGTCGACGATGTCATTGCGGGAACGGTATACCAGGTGGGCGAGCAGGGATTCACCCTGGCGCGCATGGGGATTCTCGCCTCGAAGCTGCCCATCTCGGTGCCCGGCATTTCGGTCAACAGGCAGTGCGGCTCCAGCCTCTCGGCGATCCAGTTAGCCGCGGGGATGGTCGGCTCGGGGACCATGGACTGCGTCATCGCGGCCGGCTGCGAAATGATGACCAAGTACGGCATGGCTTCGGATCTCTTAGGCACATTATCGAACGGCAAACCAATGGGTCACCCCTTCGGCAAGTTTTATACCGATAAATACGGGTTTCCGGATCAGATCGTCGCCGCGCACATGATCGCGAAGCAGTGGAAGATAACCAAGGAAGAGTGCCAGCAGTTTGCGGTCGCAAGCCACAGTAAAGCCTACGCGGCGACGCAGGGCGGATATTTTAAAAATGAAATCATACCCACGAAGGGGTTCGACGCGGAAGGGAAGGAGATTACCCGGGATACCGATGAGCCGATCCGGCCGGAAACGAGCATCGACACGCTCGACGCGCTCAAGATTCTTCCCAATACGGACTGGATGACCGCCGGTCTTTCCAGCACGATCACGGACGGTTCGTCGGCGATGATGCTCGTGAGCGAAGAATTCATGAAAAAGGAAAAACTGAAACCGCTCGCACGGATCGTGGGAAGCGCGGTCGCGGGATCGGATCCCCTGCTCATGCTCACCGGTCCCATTTATGCGACGCCCAAGGTGCTCGCGAAGGCGGGACTTGCGATGAAGGATATCGACATATTCGAAATCAACGAGGCCTTCGCGCCCATCCCGCTCGCATGGGTGAAGGAGCTGGGGGCCGATACGGGCAGGCTTAACGTGAACGGCGGGGCGCTCGCCCTGGGGCATCCTGTGGGCAACTCTGGGTGCAGGCTTTCGGTCACGGCCATCCATGAACTCGCACGCCGGAAGGCGCGGTACGCGCTGGTCTCGCTTTGCACGGGCGGAGCCATGGCGCCGGCAACTATTTTCGAGCGCGCCTGATAGAAGGCGCGCACAGGGAGGACGATATGGGAGAGGCAACCAGGGACGTGGGAAGCTGCATCGTCACGCGTAAGGAAAATTATGCGATCGTCGCGTTCAATCGGCCCGATAAATTAAACGCCTTTGATCACAAGATGTTCGAGAGCATGCGCGATGCGTTCTACGAGGTCGCCGATGACAAGAGCATCCGCGCGGTCGTATTCACCGGCACGGGGGATCATTTTTCCGCCGGGGGCGACGTCGAGGAGGACATCAACCCGCTGAAAAGCAAGTCCGCGCGGGATTTTAAGCATTATTTCGAGGATCTCGGGGAACTGTACATGAGGCTTTACAATCACCAGGTCCCCACCATCGCGGCGATAAACGGGTACGCCCTGGGAGCGGGTATGGAGCTTGCCCTCTGCTGCGACATTCGTATCGCGGCCAACACGGCGCAGATGGGGGAATTTTTCGTGAAAATGGGACTGGTACCGGAAGCGGGCATGTGCCTGCTTCCCAAGATCGTGGGAATGGGAATGGCGAAACTCCTGTGCTACACGGGGAACCTGGTGAGCGGGGAGGAGGCGTGCCGGATAGGGCTCGTGGAAAAAGTGGTGGCGCTTCCCGAGCTCATGCCCGAGGCAGAAAAGCTTGCTGCGCGCCTCGCGCGGGGACCGTACTCGATCAGCCTCATGAAGCGCGCTATCAACGAATTCTCGCAGCTCTCGCTGGAGGCGAGCATGAACACCGCGATCGCCTACCAGTTCCAGGCATCGCGTACGGCCGACCATCCGGAAGCAGTCATGTCCTTCATCGAGAAAAGAAAACCGAACTTCAAGGGCGAATAGATTGACTGGATATACCCGTTGTGCGATAATACGCGGGTGAGTTCATCAAATCGTGAAGGAGAATTGGTATGAGAAAGCTGTTGCTGGCGGTTGCAGCGGTAACGTTCGGGTGTTTCATGCTGGGAAACATTGCGCAGGGCGGCAAAATAGGCAGTGATTGCACCTTCAAGGGGAAGAAACTTTCCGGCAAGGTGCAGATCGTGACCAGCTTTCCCGATTTCAAGGTCAAGGTGGTTTCGAGCTTTCAGGATCTCAATGTCCAGAAGGTGTCTTCGTTTCCCTCCGAGTGCGGTAAGTGGCAGTTCACGGACTCCTTTCCGGATTTCAAGATCCAGATCGTCGACTCGTTCGAGGACTTTTCAATCAAGTACGTGGATTCGTTTCCAGGCGTGAACTGAAAACCATAAGAACGAAAAAGCAAAGGCGCGGATTCGAATCCGCGCCTTTGCTTATTAATGATGTCTCCTGTTACGGATTCATCGTATAGGTGCCCTTCATCGCGTAGACGTACTTATCAAGGACGCGGTTATAGCGTTCGGCATTGACAACCGGGCGCTTGATCATCCGCAGGCAGATCTCCTGCTGCGTGTCGGTCGCGTTCGGCTTTCCATATAGCTGTAGCGCGTACTTCGAGAAGTCGCGTATCATGAAATCGAATATCTGGTCGATAATGTCGTCTTCCACGTTATAGATCTTTTTGTTCTCGAGGATGAGCTGCCCGTATGCCGTCAGGGTGAAAAGCTCCCCTACGTTAAGCAGGAAGTCGATGTCCTTTCCCTGCTCCTTCATGCTATCCAAAGAAGCCATCATGAATTCCTTGAACACCTCGATCTGTGAGCTGAAGACCTTCACGTTGGGAAGGTCAACGCTCTTGTACGCGATGTTGTAGTCATGGAACTGGAGCTTGCCCAGGCCCTTCGTGGGACCCTGGGTGAAGAGAAAGTCGTCATTCGCGGCGTCGCGGCGCTGAGGTACTTCCGGGTAGACCGCCGGGTTGAAGAAGAAATTGGGCATGAACTTGATGATGAGGGCCATGTTCACATGCACCGTTCCCTCGAGCTTGGGAAGCGCCCTGATGTCGGTCGCGGCGTTTTCGAAGTAGGTGTCCTTCTCGAATCCCTTGGCCGCAATCACGTCCCATAGCAGATTGATGACCTCCTCGCCCTGGGTGGTAACCTTCATCTTCACGAGCGGCGTGTATAGAAGGTAACGCTTATCTTGTGGAGACGCCGAGCGCATGTAGTCGGTGGCGCGCAGCGCGAAGAGCTTCATCGCGACCAGGCGGCAGTAGGCGTCCATGAATATCTGCTTGATGTGCGTGAAGTCCGTCACGTAGCTTCCGAAAAGCTTCCTGCTGGAGGCATGATCGATCGCCTCGTAAAAAGCGTGTGCGCATATGCCTATCGACGCCCATCCCAGGTTGAACTTGCAGATGTTGATAGTGTTCAGCATGTCGTCCCACGCCTTCTCGCCGCGCTGGAGGATGTCCGCGTCGGTGATGGGGTAGTCGTGCAGGGCGTACTCGGCGACGTAGTCCTGGTTGTGGATGATGTTCTTCACGCACTCGTAGCGCTCGTGCTTGGAGTTGACGGCAAAGAAAACATACTCGCCCGAATCGGCGACCTTGCCGAAGGTGGAGACCATGGCCGCTTCGTTGCCGTTGCCTATGTAGTACTTGTCCCCGTTCGCGAGATAGTTGCCTCCCGACTGGGGATAGAGCATCATGTCGCTCGAGTAAATATCGGCACCGTGCTCTTTTTCGGAAAGACCGAACGCGAATATGGCTCCTTCCTGTAAAAGTTTCGCGGCCTTGTGCTTGGCTTCGTCGTTCGCGCCAAGGTAGATGGGGCCCAAGCCCAGGGCGCTCACCTGGAAGGTGTACCAGTAGGTGAGGCCGTAGAAGCCGAGGACCTCCGCGAAATCGACGATACGTGAGGAGTCCCATCTGGAATTTGCGGCACCAAAGCCGGCCGGGGTGAGGAGCTTCGCCATTATCTGGTTGTCTTTCATGAATTCGAGAAATTCGGTGTACCACTTGCAGGCATGGAAGTCGTCCTTCATCGCCTTGAGGCCGCGACCCTCGAAGAACTCGATGGTCTTCAGCATGATCTGCCTGGTTTCCTCATCCGCGTATTTCGCGACGATGTTTTTCGGGTTGAGGATTATTTTTTCCATGTAGTTCTCCTTGTTTTAGCAGCCCGCAACGGAGCCGGATTATCCCCCTCCCTTGAGGGGAGGGGTTAGGGGAGGGTGAAGAGTATGCCGATTCAAGAGTGTACTTCACACCCCCACCCGGCCTCCCCCGTCAAGGGGGAGGGGAAAAGACTAGCTCTGATCCCTCATCTTGTAGGTTCCCTTGAGCGAATACACCTGCTCCTTCCATATCTTGTCGAATCTCGCGGGATTGGGGAGCGGGGTCTTGATGATCTTGATCGAGAGTTCCTTCTGCTTCTCGGAATTCGAAGGCTTCAGGTGAATTCCCAGGGCGTATTTCGAGAAATCGCGCACCATGAAATCGAATATCTCTTCGAGGAGTGCGTCTTCCACGGGGAAGAACTTCCTGCTCTCGATGATGAGCTGGCCGTACGCGACGAGCGTGAGGATCTCGCCCAGGGCGAGCAGGTAGTCGATATCGGCGGACTGCTCCTTGCTGGGGCCCGCTTCCATCAGGAATTTCTTGAAGAGGTTTATCTGCTCCTTGAAGATGTTCACATTGGGCATGTCCACGCTGTTATAGGCGATGTTGTAATCGTGGAACTGGATCTTTCCCAGGCCCTTCGTAGGTCCCTGCTTGAAGAGAAACGCGTCGTTCGTGGGATCGTCGCGGCGCGGTATCTCCGGGTAGGCGCCCGGGTTGAAGAAGTAATTGGCCATGAACTTCACGATGAGCGCCATGTTCACGTGCACGGTGCCCTCGAGCTTGGGAAGCATGGGGAGCTCGTGCTTGGCGATCTCGAAGAAGGGCTCGTTTTCGAAGCCCTTCGCCGCGATGACGTCGTGGAGGATGTTCATCACATCCTCGCCCTCGCGCGTCACCTTCATCTTCACCATGGGATTGAACAAGAGGTAGCGTCGGTCGGTGTCGCTCGCGGAGCGCATGTAGTCGGCGGCGCGCTCGGAGAAGAGCTTCATGGCGACCAGGCGGCAGTAGGCGTCGGTGAGGAGGCGCTTGATGTGCGGGAAGTCGGTCACGTATTTGCCGAAAAGGTTGCGGTTCGCCGCGTGGTCGATCGACTCGTACAGGGCGTGGGTGCACAGGCCTATCGCCCCCCAGCCCAGGTTGAACTTGCAGACGTTGATCGTGTTCAGCATGTCGTCCCACGCCTTGGGGCCCTTCTCGGTGATATCGGCCTGGGTTATGGGGTAGTCATGGAGCGCGAACTCGGCGACGTAGTTCTGTTCGTTCACCACGTTGCGGATGCACTCGTACTTGGGATGCTTGGAATCCACGACAAAGAAGACGTACTCGCCGGTATCGGCCATTTTCGCGAAGGTGGCTACGAGCGCCGCCTCGTTGCCGTTGCCTATGTAGTACTTGTCGCCATTCGCCTTGAAGGTCCCGTCCGCATTGGGATAGAGCATCATGTCGCTCGAGTAAATATCGGCCCCATGTTCTTTCTCGGAAAGACCGAACGCAAAGACCCCGCCTTCTTGAAGAAGCTTCGCGGTGCGATGTTTCGCCTCTTCATTGGTGCCGTTCCAGATGGGAACGAGACCCAGCATGGAAACCTGCCAGGTATACCAGTAGGTGACACCGTAGAACCCGGTGATCTCGGAAAATTCGCAGTTGCGATAGGTGTCCCAGCGGGAATCGGGGGCGCCGTAGCCGGCCGGCGTCATGAGCGTCGCGAAGACCTGGTTTTCCTTGAGGAACTCGACGAAATCATAGTTCCATTTCTTCTCGTGCCAGTCCTTCTTGATAGCCTTGAGGCCCTTTTTCTCGAAAAACTCGATGGTCTTGACCATTATCTGCCGGGACTTCTCGTCCGGGTACTTTCTCACGTGGTTCTTGGGGTTGAAAAGAATCATGAAGGCCTCCCGATTATTAGTGTGGGTGTCGATGCGGAGTGAATCAATATCAAATCATTGAATGACGTTCGAGTTGTCAAATAATTTTCAAAATCTGCTTGATTTTTTATATCCCGCCGGGCGTATAACACGTCAATATGAAGACCGAGACCACGACCCGGAAAAACACGCTCGGGAAGCTCAAGACGAGGGAGCGTGAGGACCGGAAAAACCTCATTATCGACTCCGCGGAGCGGGTATTCGCGAGCCGTCCCTTCGACAAGGTGAGCATGCGCGAGATCGCCGAGGATGCGGGAATCTCGACCTCTTCCATATACACGTATTTCCATAACCAGGAGGCTCTGTTCCTGGAGGCGGTGCTGCGCGATTCGAACCGGCTGCTGGACGAGGTGCAGGGCATCGTGAACGCCGAGGCGGGGGCGCCGATAATCGACCGGGTGATCGAGACCTTCATCGATTTCATCGCGCACAACGATTCCTACTATCGCATGATGGTCGTCTTCATGACCCACGGCAACCTGAAGCCCGAGTCCCTGGAAAAGATGAACGAGGTCGTGGGGCGGGGGCTGGCCATGTTCGACGCGGTGTTCAGGCACGCGGGCTACGAGGGCAACGTGCGCATGCTTTCGCATTACTTCTTCGCCATGCTGAACGGCATACTGGTCACCTTCCGGAAGTTCCCCGGTCGCAGCGACCGGGTGATCATCGCCCACATGAAGCATGTGGGCAAGATTTTCACGCGGCTCCTGGAGGGGCGCATATGAGAAAGAACCCCGTCCCGGTGGGAGTCCGCGGGCTTGTCGATATCCTGGAGCGTTACCTCCCCGCGGCGGGGAAGCTCAATTACGCGCTCAAGATACTGGGACATCCGGGTGTGGGGAAGTCCGCAATCGTGAAACAGGTTGCCCAGCGGATGAACATGCTTTTTATCGACACGCGGCTGGCCTTCAAGGAGAACGTGGACCTGGGGGGCTACCCGGTCCCGGACCAGGCTGCCCGGCGCATGGTATACTTTCGTCCGAAGTTCATACCCCCGGAAGAGGTGCCCGCCGGCTTCGACGGGATCGTGTGGTTCCTGGACGAATCGAACAGGGCGCATCCCACGGTGATCCAGACCCTCTTCCAGATCATCACCGAGCACATGTGTGGTGAACACGCGCTTCCCGGGAGCACCGCGATCGTGCTCGCGGGAAACCTGGGCGAGGGTGACAGCACCACTATCACCGAATTCGACGACGCCGCCCTGGACGGGCGCCTGGCGGTCTTCCAACTGCGCCCCCGGGCGGAGGAATGGCTCGCCTGGGCGCGCGAGGAGGGACTGCACCCGTCCGTCGTCCGCTATATCACGCTATTTCCCGACCGGCTCTGGGACGAGGCGAACATCAATCCCAACCCGCGCGGCTGGCACCAGGTTTCGCTCGCGCTCACGCATTCCTACGGGCTCCCCGGCGAATCGGACCTCGCCACGCACCTGGTCGATGAACCGGACGGCACGCTCGCCGGGGTGATTGAATCGCTCATTTCGTCGATCGCGAGCCGCGATTTCATCTTGCAGGTAACGGCCCCTCGCGAAGTTTCGAGTGCCGATATACTCGAAGGCGATTCCGGGAGACTTGCGGCGCTTGCGCGCGGGGAGATTCCCGCCGAGGACCTGTTGTGGGCGGCCTCGGGCGCCGTTTCCACCCTGCGCGAAATGGCCGTGGCCCAGGGCGGGGAACCGGACCACGCTTCCCTGAAAACCCTCTCGAACGTGCTTCTCTTCCTCGGCAGCGCCCGCGCCGATGTGCGGATGTCCTTTTTCTACCTGCTCATCCGCGACTGCGGTCTGTTCACGCAGGTTCCCGCGGCCATCAAACTCATCCCCGACGAAGAAACGCGCGCCGCGATACTGAAACGATTCGGTGCGGTGTTGGACGACGGCGGAACTAGCTAAGCGTTTATTTAAGCGCGCGCACTCATGCAAAAAAAATCATCGATCTGCGGCAAACATGCACCGGTACGGTTGAAAACCAGGGGGAAAAAGGTTATATACAATACTGGGCGCCTTTAACGGAATCGCGCCCAACCTGAAAACTAGGCGGGCCTATGAACGACAGGCTGCAGGAAAGAATACTCGCGACCGCGAGGGGGCTTTTCGAACGCATGGAAGGTGAAAAGCCCTCGCTTTTCAATACCTCTTCCCTGATCGGCAGGCTGCTTGGCCGCACCATGGAAAATGACCACTTCAAGACCGCGCTGTTCCGGTTTATCGACGTATTCCCCTCCCTTACGACCGGGAAACAGGTTTCCCGCCATGTCCGCGAATATTTCGGCGCCGACAAGTCGCTTCCACGATTGATATCGCTGGGGGCCAGGATCGCGGGATCGCTGGGAACGCCCGGGGGCGTGGTAATGGGGAAGGCGATTTCCTACATGATAAATACTATCGGCCGCCAGTTTATTTTGGGTGCGACCGTGAAGGAGGCGCTAAAAAACGCCGGGTTGCTCAGGAAAAAAGGATTCGCGGTCGTGCTTGACGCACTTGGTGAAGCGACCCTTTCCGCGGAAGAGACAAGGCGTTATGTCGAGTTGAATCTTGAGCTGCTGAAGGGGTTCCGAGAGGCGAGTACAGCCTGGGCCCCGCTCGAAGGGAAGGGACTCGATCCCGCCCGGGACTGGGGGGCTTCCCCGAAGATCAACGTCTCGATAAAACCGAGCGCCCTCTACTGCCTGGCTTCGCCGATAGACTTCGAAGGTTCCGTCGAAGCGATCCTCGCGCAGCTCAGGAGGCTCCTTGCCGCAGTCATTGAATCGAACGGCTTCCTGTGCATTGACATGGAATCCTACAGGTTTAAGGACATCACCCTTGAGGTCTATCGGAGAATCAAGCGGGAAAATCCGGAGTATCCCCATATCGGAATCGTTCTGCAGGCATACCTCCACGATACCGACCGCGACGTTGATGCGCTGCTCGCATGGGCAAGGGATCGCCGCATACAAATCGCGGTGCGCCTGGTGAAGGGAGCCTACTGGGATTACGAGAGGGCCATGGCCCTCCAGAACGGGTGGAGCATGCCGGTAAGGACGCGCAAGGCCGAGACCGACGCGGCGTACGAACGGCTTGCGCGGAGGATACTGGAAAACCATGATATCTGCCACTTCTCCTGTGCGACGCACAATATCCGCACCATCGCGGCCGTGCTGGAGACGGCGCGCGAGCTCAAGGTGCCGGATAACCGGTACGAATTCCAGGCGCTCTACGGGATGGCGGAGCCGGTGCGGCAGGCGGTACTGGCCGACTCCGGACGGGTCCGGCTCTACTGCCCCTTCGGGGACATAGTCCCCGGAATGCAGTACCTGGTGCGCAGGCTTCTTGAAAACACCTCCAACGAATCCTTCCTTCGCCTGAGCTTCGCCGGCGGGACGCCTTCCCCAACGCTCCTGGAAAACCCGGCGCATGCCGTGCGGCGCGCACGGGAGGAATATCCCGAAGCGGACCGTACGAAGCAATCGGGCGGTGAGAATCCGTTTACGAACGAGCCCGGTGCCGATTTCACCCGGGCCGCCCAGCGGGAGGCGTTTCCCATGGCCCTGGCGGCGATCCGCGCAAAAGTGCCCGTGATCCGTCCGCTTTATATCGGCGGGAAAAGGGTCGTTACGCGCGATCGGATCAGGTCGGTGAATCCCGCGAACCCGGCCGAGGTGATCGGCTTCGTATGCCAGGCGGGAACGCAGGAGGCCGCGGCGGCGATCGCCGCGGCAAAGAAGGCCTTCATGCGATGGCGGGACACCCCCCCGCGGGCAAGGGCGGAATTCCTGTTCAAGGCCGCGTCCGCCGCCAAGCGCCGCATATTCGAGCTCGCCGCCTGGCAGGTGCTGGAGGCGGGGAAGCAGTGGGACCAGGCCCATGCGGATGTCGCGGAGGCAATCGATTACTTCGAATATTACGCCCGGGAGATGATCCGGATCGGCTCGCCCGCGGTCCTGGGAAATCTCCCGGCGGAACAGAACCTGTATTTTTATGAGCCGCGCGGCGTGGCCGCGGTGATCGCCCCTTGGAACTTCCCCCTGGCAATAAGCGCCGGGATGGCCTCAGCGGCCATCGTTACCGGGAACACGGTGGTATACAAGCCTTCCGGACTTACCGGCATTATCGGGGGCGGACTGGTGGATATTTTCCGGGAGGCCGGGCTTCCCGACGGGGTGTTCAATTTCATTCCCGGAAGGAGCGAGGTGATCGGCGATTACCTGGTGGATCATCCGGACATAAGCCTTATCGCCTTCACCGGGTCCATGGAAACCGGGCTGCGCATCACCGGGCGCGCGGCAAGGGTGAATCCCGGCCAGCCGGACATCAAGAAGACTATCACCGAGCTGGGCGGGAAAAACGCGATCATCATCGACGACGACGCGGACCTGGACGAGGCCGTGCCGCACGTGCTCGCATCCGCGTTCGGTTACCAGGGGCAGAAATGCTCGGCCTGTTCGCGGGTGATCGTCCTTAATGCGATTCACGACCGGTTCGTGAACCGGCTGGTGGAGGCGGCGCGCGCGTATCGGGTGGGTCCGGCAGAGGACCCCTCCACGAACATGGGACCCGTGGCCGATGAAAACGCCGTCAGGAAAATCATGCGCTATATCGAGACCGGCCGCCATGAGGGCAGGGTCCTGTACGAAAGCCGCATACCGGATGACGGAGGCTACTATGTTCCGCTCGTCATCATCGACCGCATTCTTCCCCAGCATAGCGTCGCACGTGAGGAGATATTCGGGCCCGTGCTCGTGATCATGCGCGCGAAGGATTTCGGCCAGGCGATTGAATGGGCCAATGCGACGCCCTTCGCGCTCACGGGAGGGGTATTCAGCAGGAGCCCCGCGAACATAGACCGGGCCCGAAAGGAGTTCCGCGTGGGAAACCTGTACATCAACAGGGGGATCACCGGCGCCATGGTGGGACGGCAGCCCTTCGGGGGGATGCGCATGTCCGGTACGGGGACCAGGGCGGGGGGACCGGACTATCTCCTCCATTTCATGGTCCCCAGGACCGTTACCGAGAACACGATGCGCAGGGGCTTCGTCCCGGTCGATGAATAGCGGTTCGTGCTCGGGATGTGTAGGCAGCCCATGGGGCCGCACATGAATTGACAAGGGGCCGCGTCACGTCTATGTTGTCTCTATGGGGCACGCAATTATTTCACCGCTCGAAAGCGCGCTTGAGCGGCTCTGGAGGCGGAGCCGCTTCACCTCGTATTTTTTCCAGTCCCTCCAGGCGCGCGAAGAGAATGCGCTGCCGACCATCGCCCTTGCGGTGCATCGGTCCCGGGCCGTGTTGCTGTACAATGCCTCCTTCATCGAGCGTCTCACCACCGACGAGCTTATCGGCCTCCTTGCGCACGAGATGCTCCACGTGGTGCTCGCGCACGACCACCGTGCGCCCCCCGGCGCGGACGCCCGCCTGCAGAACATCGCCCAGGACATGGTGGTCAACAGCTACCTTGCCGCGCATCGGACCCGATTCTTTTCCCGCCAGGGCGCCTACGAGGCCGCAACGCCCGCGCTCGAACTGCCTGAGGGCCTCCCGGCGGTACCGGCCGCATTCACGCGCGATACCGGGATACAGGACCCGTCCTGGGAGGATGTCTATCGCTGGCTGCTGGCGCAGAAACGCTCCTCGGTCTCGGAATACATGGACGGCTTCCAGGCGGGGGACGCCGCTCCCGCGGGAAGCGAGCGCGCGACCGCGGATTCCCTGCGCAGGGTGCTCCGCAATCCCCTCCAGATTCCCGGGGACGAGCTCCCCGCGGAACAGTTTTCCCTGGGCGAGCTCCGCGGAATCGAATTCCGCAACCGCGACGAGGACCCGCTTCCTACCGGGGTGCACCTCTTTCACGGGGACCGCGATCTCGCGAGCCTGAGCGCGCAGCGCGACCGGGTCATCGCGATGGCCTCCGCCGACGAGGAGTGCCGCGAGGAGCGCTCATGCCATGAAATAAAAGGGATCATCAACCGCGTGGCCGAGGTGGACATCTCGTCGTGGAGGAAGCAGCTCCGCAGCATCATCGATTATTCATCCCAGTCGAACGAATGGGTCTATACCTATGGGCGGTTCAACCGGCGCTACTTCGCGGGGGGGATTTACGCCCCGGGACGCAATTTTCGGGAGCAGGAGCGCATCACCGTGGCGGTTGATGTATCGGCCTCGATGGTGATGCGGCCGGAGGAGATCGAGGCGGCGTTCGGCGTCATCGAGGAGCTCCTGGGCAAGTACCGGATCAACCTCGTCTGCATCGATGAAAACCTGTTCATCCCGGAAAAGCGGGGGGAGCGATTCAAGGGCTCACCCGATCCGAAAAAAGCCTACTTCTACAAAAAAGGCGACTGGCGTTACTTGGAAACCGGATCGAGCGGAACGACCTTTTTCGCGCCGCTCTTCAACGAGTACATGCACGGGCACGACGAGCTCCTCATCGTGATCACGGACGGTGAGATTTACGATATTCGGAAACTCAGGAGGTACGCCCCGACCGTGTGGGTTCTTCCCGAGCGCAGGCGCGCAGCCTTCGATCCGCCGTTCGGACGAACGGTTATCGTGAAAACAGCGGCGCAGGGGAGGGGTCATGGAACCTCTTAGTGATCCCGGCCGCACCGCCGAGCGCGCCTCCGAATTGCTCTACCACGCGGGACTTTCGGGAGGCGGGTTCGATTATGAAAAGGGATGCGCGGGGCTGCTTTCCCTGGGAATTCCCCCGCATATTTTTCTCGCGGGAAAGGACTGGCCGGCATTCGACGCGCGCCGCGCGCTGGAGCGCCTCGAATCCCTCGCAAGCGCCGAATACATCCACAAGGCCGGCATATTCTGGAAGGACTTCGATTTCGACCGTGGGTTGGACGCGCTCATATGCCTGGGAGAGCCCGAGTATCTCTACCGCGCCGGCAGATTCTGGAAGGGGTTCGATTATGACCGCGGGCTCGAGGCGCTTATTCGAACCGGCCCGGCGCGCTACGTCTATTACGCGGGGCAGGAATGGAAGACCTGCAACCTCGCGCGGGCGTACGAGGCGATCATCGCCTCGGGGAGCGCGGAATACATTTTCTACGCCGGCGCGCACTGGAAATATTTTGACTACACGCGCGGGTTCCCGGCGCTCGTCGCCGCGGGCGACCCGGAATTCATCTACAAGGCGGGAACCCTGTGGAGGGAGTTCGACTACCCGCGCGCCTGGCGTGCCCTGGAACGGGAGGTGGTCCGCGGCGCCGGGTGGCGCGGAAAGGCGCTCGCGAACCCACGCTGGAGGCAGGCGCTCAGGGAGATATGGGCCGGCCTGACAAAATAACGTGAGCCCCCGCGACGCCGTGAAGGGCATGGGGTGCCGATACACGAACAGGCGCGTCGGAACTTGTCTCCGTTTCCCGGAAGGCAGCCTACCGGCCCCACGAGTCCGCTTCCGCGACGGCGGCGCAGAATTTCCGGACGTTCGACCCGGCCGCGGCGCCTGTTGCTTCCGCACAACGCGCCCTGGTGGCGGCGGCGTCGTATTCCAGGAACGCCTTGGCCATGTCATCGACGATAAAGATGGACGCCGATTCGCTTTCGCCCTCCAGTAAACGCATCGCCCTCCCGAAGAGGGCCCCGAAGCGGTCCGCGCCGCGGACCGGGAGCACCCGGTATTCAAGCTTCCCCCCGCCGATCGGTCCGCGGATCCTCACCGGGGTCCCGGGTTTCGTAATGGAAAGGATATGCACCGTACCGAACGATCTCTCGCCGTCGAATGCCTTCGCGTCGCTTTCGACCGGTGCGTCGATAATCCCCGGCCGGGAATCCGTTACGACGAGCGCGGCCGTGATGCCGTCCGCGAATCGAAACCAGTCGGTGTAATCGCCATCAATGAACGATACGCTTCCCGTCGTGTCGGCGGAGACGGGAACCGAGCCCTTTTGATCGGAATCCGGGCCGGATGCCTTTTCCGGGAAGAAGGCGGTGCGTTCTATGACCGTGAAATCGCCGCGGGGATTGAGCGTATACCGCGATACGCCCGCGATAAGGTCGGTTCCGGATACGATATCGTCGAACACGATATCGCATTCCACGAGGACGAGTCGAATGGGGATTCCCTGGTACTGGGGCGCATACATGACCGCGTAAATCCTATCGGCCCTCATTATGAAATCGTCGCCCGCATAAAGGTGCCACCCGAACTCGGGTGCGCTCGCGGCATCCGCGAAATCGATGCTCGTCTGGCGGCTTATGAAGGCCTCTTTAATCTCGATGCGGGCCCACTGCGTCGCATCCAGCCGGCCCGGATCGGCGCGAAGCGTGAGGGCGGCCAGCAGGCCGAGGGGCAGGACAACGAACCGAGCGCGGGTCTTCATAGGGGAAGCATGCCCCTCATGCATACTTCCCCTATGAAGACC